>JAKQLT010000083.1 GCA_029567025.1 Candidatus Omnitrophota bacterium
AGCCCAAATGAGAGTTTTTTAGGAACCGCTTTCTTTGCTTATTTCTTTCGAATATACTCACATTAAACATTACCAACAGGCGCGTTGGATAAAGGCATTAGAATTATACTGCTCCCCATTAACAGAATCAGGGTTTTAAGGTAGAATAAGGCTCCAATAAAAAGGAGGTATCTCTACCCTCCCCACCACCGAGGTGGGATAATTTCTATTTATAATAATATTTATTATATTGAGAAATAAAGATTTGCACAAGAGATAGAACAAATCGCCGCGGTTTCCACGCGAAGAACCGTCGGCCCTAAGGAAACAGGAATAGCTTTCTTTTCTTGGGCAAAGGCATATTCTTCAGGGGTAAAATCACCTTCGGGGCCAATAAAAAAAGAAATTTTTTCCGTTTTTCTTAAGCCTTCAATCGTTTTAAATAAATTCTGAGGTTTTCCCATTAAGCTGGGGATTAAAACCGTCGTATTTTGCGATAGGTTTTCCATCGCATCCGAGAATGTCATTATGGGATGAATTTCTGGAATCGTTAACCGGTGCGATTGTTTAGCCGCGCTAATAGCTATTGTTTTATAACGCGTTAATTTTTTATCGGCCCGTTCGTCTTTTAATGCAATTTCAGTGCGTTTTGTTATAATCGGGATAATCTCATCAACGCCCAGCTCAGTGCATTTCTCGATAATAATCTCAAATTTGCTTTTTTTAGGGATCGCACAAGCCAGAATGATTTTCGGCGTATTTCTCGACGAAATCCGTTTGACATTAAAAATTTCAATAGTCGCGTTTTGAGATGAAATTTCTCTGATGATCCCTTCCGCCTCTTCGTTTTTTCCGTTAAATAAGACAATCTTCTCTCCTTTTTTTATCCGCAGGACATTTTTTAAATGATGCAGTTCTTCGGCGTCGGCAAGAATGAATTTCTTTAGGGAAAAATCAGCGTTGGGAGAGTAGAATCGAGGCATTGTTTATTCTCCGCTTATTTTGAAAATTGCGTAGTGTTGATTTTCCCATATTTTAGAGAAATTAATTTCCGTATTATGTGTTTCAACAAGATTTTCAAATTCTTGGGGGACAGTACTTAATCTAATAAAATATTTTACATTGTATTTTTTTATAAGATTTTTGAAGTAAAGCGGATATTGTGGGGCATAATGTAGTTTAGCTCCTTGTAGCCCTGTTAATAAACTTAACGTTCTTGGCCTTGTAGCAATGAAAACCTCATCTTTTTTTATAATGGTCTTCATTTGTTTAAGGAGCTCTTGTGTTTCAGAGAGATAGATTATGTCATCGTTAAAAGAAAAGTTTTGGGGAGCACAGGCAATATTAAAGAATAAAAATATTATTAAAAATGAAGAAATAATTTGATTTGATAAATTGAGAGGAAATTTAATTAATAATTTATAAAGAGTTTTTATGATAAAGATTATTAAGATGCTAAGAATAGGAATAAAATATCTTGGTCCGTCAATTTGAAAAGAAAATATAACAGAAAGAATATACAAGATAAAAAACATTTCGATAATATCAGTTTTTTTGTTTTTTATTCTTATGAAGAAGATTGTAGAGATTATTGTTGTAATAGGAATAATAGAGATGCGAATAAGGGGCGTAAGCTTGGGCACAATATAGGTGTAAAGAGTTTTGAGATTAGGGAAAAGAAGAATAAAAAAAGAAGTAAAAGCATAGAAAAGCATTTCTATAATGGATCGTATGTCATATGAATAGAGTGTTAACTGCGAGTATCCCGCGATACTGGTTTGAATGTAGGACAAACTGAATGTTGTGATAAGTAATATAAATAAGATAAAAAAAGATTTTAAGCGTTCTTTTTTTATAAAAAATAAATATAAGAAGATTGTTAAAAATAAAACAATTCCAATATATCGAGTTAAAAAAGCGAGAATCATAAGGATTGAGGAAATTATAAAATAAAAGACTTTCTTATCTTTTTCTTTTGCTTCAAAATATTTTAACCAACTAAACAGCGCTATTGTTATAAGAGCCGAGAAAGGAATATCTGTTAATATTGATTGTTTAAACCAAAAGAAATATGGAGAAGAAAGAAGGAATGTAAATAATAAAATGGGATGTGGATTTCGGAGTTTTTTATTTGCAATTAAGAAAGAAAAATAAGAAAACAACCACCAGCCAATAATGTTCCAAATTTTAAGAATTTGAAAATTAATTCCAAATATTTTGATTAGAGGAGCTAATAAAATAGGGAATATTGGAGGAGAAATGCTGGGATAATTCAACACGAATCCTTGAGTATAGTCCTTATTTTCAACAATGTTTTTTGAATGCATAATATATTGGCTAAAATCATCCCCCCAATTATGACCGTTTTTAAGCGTTACAATGTTGATAATAAGAAATAATATTGTACTTAAAATAAGAATTATTTTATTTTCATCTTTTTGCATAATATTTTTTATTCTGTTGCGGCCTCTCTTTCATTTTTTATCTTTGAAAGAATATATTTTACAACCCCACGCAAGCGCGCGTCACTATGAAGCTTGTCTATTTGTGTAGCTTTTAGAATGCGTTTAATCCCTGCCCCTTTATATCCTAACGCAAAAAGAGTCGCGCCTTCTTCTAAGATATCCACATAATCGATTTTTTCTTCAAAGATTTTTTTTAATTGGCTTTTAGGATTTAATGGTTTTTGAATAAAATCTTCAAGTTCCTTTATGTCTTCATCGGAATAATCAGCAATCGTCAATGTCGCGGATATCTCTCGCACAGCTTGGTTTAAATGAGCATATTCTTTCTGAATAAAAACAATCGTATCTGCCTCAATAAAAATAAGCTGCCATAGAAGATTGTTGCTTAAATATTCTGCTAATTTATGCGATGATGGAAGCGAAGTATTGAGAATAACAATATTAAATTGGTATTTATCATACGCTGTTTGAAAGAATTCTTCGGGTTTGCCTATGACATGCAAAGAATTAGAAAAAAGAATTTTATTGTATTGGCGCCCGTCAATATAAGGTTTAAGGTCTGGATATCCGTCCCAAGTTAAATAACCACCTATAAGGTCCGTATTAAAGACTCCTCCTATTATATTATTTTTTTTTAAAAATTCGATTGTTTCTTTCGGCGCGGAAATGGAGCGGCTTATTTTAATAGGATTTATAAAATGTCCTTTATGGTAAACTCTTTGTTGAAAGAAGTTAATTGCTTTAGCCCCGGAGATATTAATAAGAAAACCAAACATTAAAATACTTAATATTTTTAAATATTTTTTTTTCTCAAAAATGTTTTTAAAGTCAAAGGCGCGTGCTGTGTCAAGAAGGATATAGATAATAATGATAAATAAAAAATCAATTCCCCGATTAGCTTTTAAGAAAAGAAATGTCGCAAAGGTAAGAAGCAATGTTCCAATGAGTCTATTTTTTTTGTTGTTCCAGATAGCCATAATGCCAAGCGCGATAGAAACAAGAAACCAATTTCTTAAAAACGGATTAAAGATAATGAAAATCGGCGCTTGAAGTTCTGCGATATTTGTTTCAATAAGATGAAAATAGATAAATTCTTTATCAAAAAAAGACCTAAATGGATATAGAAATCCTTCTAATCCATAAGGGGTAAAGAAGAAAACGCACAAAAAGATCGGCCAAAGGATTGAAAGATCTTTGATCTTTCTTTTTGTTGCTATCAGAGATTCCGTCGAGCTTTCTCTGAAATTATATTTATGATTGAGATATTCGATGATATTAGCGAACAAGAAAATTCCGATAAGCGCGTTACCAAATACAAAACATCCCAAATGAATATTGGCCCACAAAATACCAAGAATGGGCAAAATCCATAATTTCCGTTTCCCTCCTGTATTTTGATAAGAGAAAAGAATAATAAGGAAGACTTGGATAAAAATGCCATTAAAAATAAAAGGCCGTAATAGGGCGCGGGCTTCTAACGCAATAATAAATAAAAATGATAGCAGATATAATAAAGCGAACGGTAATTTTTTATACGCTTGAACAAAGAAAATAAGAAATATGATGGTAAGAATAATAACACGAAAAATTTGCAAACCGAATAATCCACCCACAGAATAAACAAGATAATAAATGACGCTTCCCAGCCATTGAGGCGAAATACCTTTAACAGGCACATCCGTATAAGAAAAAATATCTTCGTGCGGCACAGCTTTGTGCTCAATAATCCATTTTCCCGTGGCCATGTGCCACCAAATATCCTCCATCTCAACCGGCTTAAAGAATGAAATAAAAATATAACCCGCTAATAAAACAAGAAGAAATATTTTTAATGTTTTTTTGAAGGTTTTAAAAGAAAAGAGTTTGGGCATAAACAATTACCATCCATGTCCTTTGGGGCTTACGCGGGCATCCATTTTAACGGAAGGATTTGTAATGGGATCATAAGCTTTTGCCGGGTCATAAATAGTTGCTAAAGAGATATCAATATAAAAAGTTTTTGCGACTTTATCTTGTTCAAGACTAAAACTTACAGCGAAGATTTTATTAGAGATGTATGGTCCGACAGGTGGCGTGAAGCAAGACACCACAGGGGGTGCCTCAGGACATATTCCTAAATACTTATCATAGCGAGTATAAGATATCCATTGATCATCTGCATAATTTTCCGGTGTCCCATTGACATCCTGACGGAACCCTATCTCTGTAGAATTTGGATTAATGATCCCGGGATCTGCAGAAAAACCAACAGCAAGCGATGCGTCTTTTACTATTTGGCTCATGACGGCGGCTGTTTCTAAAGCTAAAATGGTTGCTTTTGAGCTTGAACGTTCGATTTGGCTTATCGCGAAATTAAAAGAAACAACTCCGATGAGTACAATGCCCACTAAAACCGTTGAAACGAGTAACTCTGTAAGGGTGAGCCCTTTTTTTTGTTTTATTTTATAAAAAAATTGCATAAATATTTATGAAAAGTATTTATTCCGGATAATCAATGGTCATTGTCACTTGGCGTGCTTTTAATCCAGAAACATCACTTACGGTATAAGACACATTATAAGGTTCTATGGTCTGATTATAGGTTTTTGGTGTTAAAAGACTTGTTGTATTCCATATTTCAGCATCAACTTGAGCGCGAAGCTCATCCGTTACTTGTTTCCCTATATAAATGGCTTGTAGTTTAGTTGATGATTGTTCTGCTTGCGGGCGCAAAGCTGTAATGGTCGCGAAAATACCAAAAGAGGCGATAACAAAAATAATTGATGTTATTACAACTTCAATGATCGAGGCAAAAGCATTATTTTTTTTAAGATATCTTAACATTTTTTAAGGAGGACATGTGCTAAGACTGGGACAAGTGCCTGGTCCTTGACAACAAGGATTAGTAGTTGTGTTTAAACTATCTTGGGTTACTTTAACGGTAAATCCTCCTGTCCCTGATTTTTTAGCATTTGCATAAAATAATCCAGGTCCCCTATAAACATATTTATATGTAAAAATATTAGATGTAATGTTAATCTTAAACGTGGAATTAATATCATTAATAGTATTCAAATCAAAGGTATAGTAATCGCCTGTCCGCGCTTTATAAATTTGGCAGGCCGCGTGTAATGCTGATAATTGGACAATGGCGTCGCGTTCATACGCTTTGTTAATGGCTTTAGAATAATTAGGGATCGCGAATCCCGCAATAATGCCGATGAGCACAACCGTTATCATAATTTCCATTAATGTAAAAGCTTGTTTATTTTTTTTCTTGTTGTTCATTTTTTCTGATCACATCCCTATTTGAGAACAGTTTATAGTGCCAGAAGTACATGTAAAAACCCCATCTTTATCAATTGTTAATTTATATAAAGAACCTGATGTCCCTCTTGTGATTTGTCCAAGGTGAGTTGTTCCAGTAGCATCATCTGCTCCATCAGGAGCTTGGAAATTAGAAGAAGAAGGAATGGTAATATCTAAATTATTAATATCTGTCGCATAGTTTCCATTTTCAAGAAAATAAATTTTTTGTGCGTTTAAGATGCTTAAAAGGATTTGTTTGCCTTCAGCGGATTTGGTGCGTTCAAAAGTCGCGGAAAATTTCGGAAGCGCGGCTGTCGCGATAACACCCAAAATAACTATGACAACAATAATTTCAATTAAAGTAAATCCTGAAAGTTTTTTACGCATGGTTTTTGTTTTTTAAGAAAGATTTCTTGATTTTATAAAGATTTTTACTGCTGGATAAAACCCCTATGAAAACTGTAACATTTTCATAGGGGTTTTAAGAAAAAGCAAGTGTTTCAATTATTTTATGCCACTAAAAATACCAGTTCCGGTTTTAGTAACAATTTCATTTGATGCAATTCTTATTCCAATTTCATTGCCTGCTCCTGCTCCTTCTCCTGCAAACTTAGCATTTACTCCCCACGTATTATAAGTTGGCGTGATAAAGACATAGTTCCAAGTTGTAGTGTTTACAGATTCAAGGCCTAATGCTTGAGGGGTTCCGCAAGTTGAGTAATTTGCTGAACCGGCTCCTGACATCATAGCGCAACGATCAGCAGCTCTTTTCAGTTCTCCAAGAGTATTTAATGCTTCTGTTGATTTTGCGAAATTAATTGTTTGAAAGAATTTAGGCAAGGCTAAGCTGGCGAGAACGCCGATAATGATAATAACGATGATAATTTCGAGTAACGTAAAACCGCTTTTTGTGTTGAGTTTCATTGTTTCATCTCCTTTTTTATTTTTTAAATCTTTTTATTATTTATTTAAAAGCCTTTTTTTGTGGATTTTAAAGGATTTAAAATAAAAAATCCTATCCCACGGGTGCTTTCTCGTAGAATAGGACTTTAAAATTATCAAACCCGTTATTTTTTAGAAACTCTTCAGCAACTGGCTACCCTAAAAATTTTATATATTCTGTCCGCTTTTCTCGGACTTTGGGTCCTTTAGTTTTGAGCCCTATTCTTACGAATAGTTTACCTTTTTCAAGTTCCTTCTACGTGAAAGTATGGCATATAAAAAACACCTTTTCAAATAACAGGAAATAACATTTATATAGTCAACAATACTTTATCTTAAAAGATAGAAAAAATAAAGATAAAAATTATATTTTTTTACCCGCCTCCAGCTCCCCCCAATTGTGTAATGTTAAACATTGGTAAAAACATAGCTAGAACAATCGTCCCAATAATCCCGCCCATAAAAACAAGCATAATAGGCTCGATAATAGTCGAGAAGCGTTTCATAAAGGTTGAGACATTTTCCTGATAGAATTCTGCCACGTGTTTAAGCATTTTACTAAGTTCCCCTGTTTCTTCTCCGACTAAGATCATCTGGACAGCCATAGGAGGAAAAAAACCGCTTGATTGCATTTGATCAACTAAAAGCCCGCCTTTTTTCACGCCTTCTTTAATGTCGTTAATAATTTGTCCGCAGGTTAAGTCATCCACTAATTTTTCTGAAATATCGAGCGCGTAAAGAATCGGAACGCCCGCGTCAATAAGAATCGCCATTTGAGAGGTAAAACGTTCGACAATAATAAGTTTATAAATTTCACCGACGGTTGGGAGCCCATAAAGAAAATGTTCAATGTTTAATCGGCCGGAGTATGTTTTCGCGTAATTTTTAAAAAGAAAAACAATGCCAACCACAGATCCAATAATTATAAGGATATTTTTTTTGATAAAAGAAAAGGTGGAAAGAAAAATAACGGTAATAAGAGGTAAATCAACGCCCATAGACTCGAAAATAGTTTGAAATCGCGGCCCGACAAATAACGCGAAAAACATAACAGCACCAATAGAAACAAGAAATAAAATAGCCGGATACATAATGCCAGAAATAATAGTGGATTTAAACGCGGCCTGCTGTTCCATATAAAAAGCTAATTTATTTAATACAACGGGCATGGTTCCTGATGCTTCGCCAACTTCCACTAAGCTGACCCAAAATTGATTAAATATTTTTGGATGTTTTGCTATCGAGGGACTTAAACTTTGGCCTTGTTCGATGTCTTTTTTTATTTGTAGAATGGCTTTGGATAATTGTTGGCTCTGAATTTGTCCTTCAATAACGGTTAAGCTCCGGATTAAAGTTACTCCGGATTCCAACATGGTGGCTAATTGGCGGGCAAAAGTTAAAAGGTCTTCAAGTTTACAATCGTTGTGCGAATATTTTCTTTTTGTTTCATGTTTTTTTATAGCGACAGGCGCGGATGTTTTCAATTCTTTAACGCTGATAATAAAAAATCCTTGCGCCTGAAGTCTTGCGATTAAAGCGGTTTCGCTTATTTCTTCAATAATATCTTTATAGGTTTTTCCTTTATTATCTTTAACGACGTATGAATATTTCGGCACTTCTTGGGCTCCTTTATTTTATTAAATATCAACGCTCACGCGGCAGATTTCGTCAAAACTTGTAATCCCTTGTTCGACTTTTTTAATTCCGGTTTCAAAAATCGTTGCCATCCCATTAGCGCGTGCTACGTCTTTGATTTCCATAGCGGTTGCGTTTTTTGAAATCATTTCACGGATTTTATTGTCAATAGGCAAAACTTCAGCGAGAACCACGCGCCCTTTATAGCCGTGTTGGTTGCATTTTTCACATCCTTTTGCTTTATAAATAAGGTCGCTCTTAAAAATAATGCCTCCGTGTTGTTCGGGAGTAGGCTCATAAGGTTCTTTACAGTGCGGGCATAATTTTTTTGCTAAACGCTGGGCAATAATTAGATTTAAAGAAGGGGTTAATAAATAACTTGGAATGCCAATATCTAAAAGGCGCGTGATAGCAGAAGCCGCGTCATTGGTGTGTATCGTGCTTAAAACAAAATGTCCTGTGAGCGCGGCACGCACGCAAATGGATGCGGTATCCAAATCTCGCACTTCGCCTACCATGATAATGTCGGGATCCTGGCGTAGAAATGCCTTAAGAGCTGTCGCAAAGGTTAGGCCAATCGAGGCGCGAATATTAACTTGGTTGATTCCTTCAATTTTATATTCGACGGGATTCTCGGCTGTCATAATATTTTTAGTGGAGTCGATACATTCATTTAAGGAGGAATAAAGCGTTGTTGATTTACCGCTTCCCGTTGGCCCGGTAACAAAATATAGCCCATAAGGCGCATTTAATGCTTTTTTAATCGTATCCATTTGAGACGGCTCAAACCCTAAAGATTCTAATTGCAATTTGACCGCGCCTTTATCTAAAATACGCATAACAACTTTTTCGCCCCATACTGTTGGAACAGTGGAAATACGAATATCAACGTTTCTGTCTTCAAGTTTTGCCGTGATATTGCCGTCTTGTGGAAGGCGTTTTTCCGCGATATCTAATTTCGCTAAAATTTTAATACGCGAGACAATGGGTAATAATAAATGGGGCGCGGGCGGCGGAATATTATAAAGAGTTCCGTCGATGCGATAACGCAAGTTTATTTTATTCTCAAAAGGCTCAATATGAATATCGCTCGCTCCTTCATCAATCGCTTGACGGATAATAAGATCAACTAATTTAATAACAGGCGCTTCACCGGCTTTGGCAATGAGACTGTCCAAACTTAATTCTGCTTGAGCTGAATCAGTTTTTTGTAAAGTAACGGGCGCCGCGCTTGCATCATCCATTTGGATATAAGATTTTTCAACGGCTTTATCGAGTAAGGATCCGCGCCCTTTTTCTCCTTTGATTTCGCCAAAATAAAAAGCATTAATTGCTTTTTGAATGGTTGATTTTGTGGCTAAGACGACATTAATGTCGCATCCGGTAATGCGTTTTAAGTTATCAATGAGAATCAGATCAAGAGGATCGCAGACCGCGCAAGTTAAAGAGGTAATAGTTTTTGATAAAGGTAAGACAGTATTTTTTCTTGCGAAATCGCTGGGGACTAAAGTTTCAAGTTCTTGATCGGGATTGGGCGTTAAGGCGTCAGGTTTTTCCGAAGAATAATAAGGAATCCCAAGCTGATTGCCTAATGCGGCAATCATATTTTCTTCCGAAACGTAACCTTTTTCTGTAAAGATTTCACCTAAACGGCCTCCTTCTTTTTTTTGAATGGCAATGACTTCATCCAATTGTTTTTCAGTAATGAGGCCTTTTTGTAAAAGAAGTTGTCCGAGTTTTAGTTTGATCATTTTTAAAACCTTGTTTGTCCATCCAAAGATGAAAGCTCTCTGTTAATTGTATTCAATTTTGTTAAAGGCGAATTTTGTTCCCGAACGATTTTTTGTCGAGATTTTTCAGCATCTGCAAAATCAATGTCTTCTTGTATTATATGCGGAGTAATGAAAACAATCAATTCTCTTTCTGATTGAATATTATCCTTATGTTTAAACGCGTTGCCTACAACAGGAATGCTTCCTAAAACAGGAACTTTTGTTTTTGTTTCAGAAAAGTCGCTACGTAATAATCCGCCGATAATAACTGTATCTCCGTCTTTAATGCGAAGAATGGATTTTGACCCGCGTTCTTCGGGGTCTTTAAAAGTTTTTCCTTCAAATGCCGCTCCTGTTCGCGCTTGAATGACTTTTGGTTCAATGGCAATAGTGATTTCTCTTGTTTGGATATTCGCTTGCGGGGTAACTTTTAAGAAAACACCTGTTTGAACGCGTTCGGCAGTGCTCGCGGTAATAGCGGAACCTCCTTCTCCTGAGGAGGAAAGATTTGCGCCAATGGCTTCATTGGTTGATATTTCGATTTGCGCCGTTTCGTTATTCAAAGTCATGATACGAGGACGTGCCAGGTTTTTTGTGTCAGAACGTGTTCTTAAAAATTGTAATGTGGCCGAAAGCCCTTCAAAAGATAAGGTGCTTTCTGTATATCTTTCATCCATTGCGATTTCTGCTTCTCGTATGATTTTTGAAGAATCAAAAGGATAAAAGTCCGTTCTTTTTCCTCCAGAAAATGTTAGCGGCGTAGACCCCCATTTTGCGCCGATAAGCTCTGAAGTTCCTTTAGAAACATCAAGCATTTCTGCTTCGATGAGGATTTGAGGAATACGGATATCAAGACGTGCAATGGTTTGTTCTATAAGAGGAAAAATATCCGGAATATCTGTGACAATAATGCTGTTGGTTCTTGGGTCTTCTGTAAGCGTCCCTGATTGTGTTAGTAAAGCATTGATTGCCGGAATAATACCTCCTGTGCTTGTTGAAGAACTCGCGGAAGAAGAACTTGAGGAAGAAGAACTTGAGGGTGATGATGTTGATCCTTCGGAGGATAATGTTGAATTAATTTTTGCCGATGAGACAGATGCGTGTTTGAGTTGATAAACGCGTGTTAGGAGTTGTTTTTCAGGTTTATCTTGTTTTTTAACTAAAAAGATGTTGCTTCCTGGTGAAATTTCATAGGTCAGATTATTTGCTGATAAAATCCGTTCTAAGGCCTCTTCAACAGGAACTTCATCAAGGTATAAGTTGATTTGCAAATTAGAAATAGAGCTTGATGCGATGAAATTGAGCCCTGATTGTTGAGAGAAGATTTTTAAGACGTCATTTAAAGAGGCGTTTTTAAAATCCATGGAAATCGTTTTTGGTTTTAGTGAATACACAAAAGGCGATGTGTCGGGAATCTCAAAACATCGTGATTCCGAAGGCATAAACAAAATAAAAAATATTGCCAGAAGAGATGTCGTTAAAGCAAAAGTTGTGTTTTTCATGTTATCTCCTTGTTGTTTTAGGGTTTGATGGTCCATGTTTTTCCTTTATAGGAAACATCAATCCCGGTTTTATAGATTTTATTTAT
>JAKQLT010000099.1 GCA_029567025.1 Candidatus Omnitrophota bacterium
AAAAAAGATGATTTTATAAAAATAGATAAGGCGATGGTATCAGAGAAGGATAAAAAGAACGTTGGAGGCATTGATTTTAATCCGGCTACGTTAAATATAAAGTATTCCGGAGAATCTGATGGTGCGAATTCTTTTTATATAACGAATCAGGGGAAGGGAAATTTTGCTATAGAAGGATTATATTTTAATATTATTAATATAAGTATTGTTGATAATCTTCCTGTTCTTTTAGGCGTGATGAATTAATGCCAGTAATGTTTTAAAAACTTCTCATGAAACCTCTTTGATTTTTATCTCTCCTGTGCTAAATTAATAAAAAATTATAGGGCCAACTATAAAGGGTGTATGTTTTCATTTTTAAACAAAATTTTTAATAAAAAGAAACAGCCTCTTTCTTTAAGAAAGACAATTTTGGTTGTTGAGGATAATGAGGTCGATAGGACGATTATTCAAAAAACGCTTGAAAAAGAAGGTTATTCTGTTTTTTGGGCTGAAAACGGAGCCGTTAGATTAAAAAAAGCAAAAGAACAAAAACCGGATTTAATCTTATTAGATTGTGAAATGCCTATTATGGACGGTCAAGAAACTTGCCGAAGAATTAAAGAAGACGCTGATTTAAAAAATATTCCAGTTTTATTTTTAACGGGGCTTAATACGCCTAAGAATGTGGTCGAGTGTTTCGATTTGGATGCGGAAAATTTTCTTGCCAAGCCTGTCAACCCTTCCATGTTGATTACTCAAATCAATACTATTTTAGTAGACACTGTTTGATAAAGAAAATAAAAGGGCCTTTTTATGTTTGATATTAAATTGATTCGAGAAAATCCCCAGCTTGTGAGAGATGGATTAAAGAAAAAAAATGTGGTTATTGCATTAGAAGAAATTTTAGAAAATGATAAAAAAAGAAAAGAATTGCTTTTAAAAGTAGAAGAGCTTCGCGCCAAGCAAAACGCGGCGAATGATGAGATCGCGCAATTGATTAGAGACAAAAAAGATGCGCGCGAAAAAATCGCTTCGATGAAGATTATTGCGTCGCAAATCAATGAAATAGATCCTCAAGTCAAAGAGCTGGATGAAAAAAACAATAAACTTCTTTTGTATGTCCCTAATTTGCCGCATAGTTCTGTCCCCGTTGGAAGCCCGGAATGTAATCGTATTGAAAGAGTCTGGGGAAGCCCAAAGAAATTTTCTTTTAAGGCAAAAGACCATGTGGAAATTGCTGAAAGTTTGGACATTATTGATTTTAAAAGAGCCACAAAACTCACAGGATCGCATTTTATTTTATTTAAGAAAGAAGGGGCTCTTTTAGAAAGAGCCTTGTTGAATTTTATGTTAGACCTTCACACCCGTGAGCATGGTTATAAAGAAATGGCGCCGCCTGTTTTAGTTAATCGAGATTCCATGACAGGAACTGGCCAGCTTCCTAAGATGGAAGAAGATATGTACCGGTTAAAAGAGGAAGATTTGTTTTTAATTCCTACAGCGGAAGTCCCTGTGACCAATATTCATCGTGATGAAATATTGAATGAAGAAGATTTGCCTTTGTATTATACGGCGTATACGCCATGTTTTCGTCGCGAAGCAGGTTCTTATGGGAAAGATACTAAAGGTTTAGTACGGGTGCATCAATTTGATAAAGTGGAACTTGTGAAGTTCGTTCATCCTAAAAATTCTTATGATGAATTAGAAAAGTTAGTTGCCAATGCTGAAAAGGTTTTTCAATTATTACAATTGCCTTATCGCGTGGTGACATTGGCCTCAGGCGATTTGAGTTTTGCGGCCGCGAAATGTTATGACATTGAAGTTTACGCGCCAGGAATGGAGAAATGGCTTGAAACATCCAGCTGTTCTAATTTTGAAGATTTTCAAGCCCGACGGGCCAATATCCGTTTTAAGGGGAAAGAGACTAAGAAAGCAACCTTTATTCATACTCTTAATGGCTCTGGCGTGGCCTTAGCCAGAACCGTTGTTGCTATTTTAGAGAATTATCAAAATGAAAAAGGCGAAGTGATTATTCCTAAAGTTTTGCGGTCTTATATGGGCGGTTTAGAGATCATAGCTAAAAAATAGAAAAAGGAGAGCCCAATTGAAAAATATATTATTGACCATTATTAAAACGATTTTTTCGATTCTTCTTCTTCCGTCATTGGCGGCGTGTGCGATTGTTTTTAAAAAACAGCTTCTGTATTATCCGCAAAGTTACCAGTTTTTTCTTTTATCAGGGACCGGAGCGTATTTGATCTTTTTTTTATTTCTTATTTCTTTAGAAAAAATTTTTGAATTTGGACAGAAGATCATAACAACTCTTTTGAAATTTACAGCGCCTTTTGATGTTTTTTTTGCAAATATTTTTTCGATTTATTTGATAGTGACTTTGGGCCTTTTTTATTTTTTAAATGCCGGTCAGAAAATCAATGACCACAATCATATTTTAATGTTTTTTGTGGGATTCTTTTTTTCTTTGCATATTATTTCTTTAGCGCAAAGTTTAAAAGGCGACCTTAAAATTTTTTCTCGGTTGTCATATCTTTTTTGGATCGTCCTTGCTTTTATTGCAAATATTTTTTTGATTGTTTTTGTCGCGGATAAAGTTTTGGGGCAGGGGTTATTTCAAAGATTCGCGGTTTCTTGTTTAGAGGTAAGTAAACAGGTGTATAAAATTGTATTTCAGACATTATTTCTTTGGAAATAAAAGAGAATATCTTTTCTTGGTTTGACAGTATTATTTTCTGATGGTAGCATTTAATTTTTTTCCGTGAAATGGAGTAATCGACGTTTTTTGAATTACGAAATTCTTCGTAAATAGTTGTTGTATAGATAATATTCTTTCGTTAGAGAGGTGGCAGAACGGAGTCGCTTTTCTATAACTTTTAAGGTTGCGACATTTTCTTAATAGCGAAGGTTTGGATTGGTGATTGAAGTGTTTTAAAGATTTTTTTCGTTGGAGAGGTGGCAGAGCGGTTGAATGCGGCGGTCTTGAAAACCGTTGTGGGTTTCGGCCCACCCTGAGTTCGAATCTCAGCCTCTCCGTTGATTGAAACAGGCCATGGCATACGAGAGCGTCCTGAGTTTTTCAATTTTTCCATTAACGTTTAGTAGAAATTGAAATTCCGATTTCATCTAAATTATTTTAGTGGAAAAATCGGAAGAATCTCAGCCTCTCCGTTGATTGAAACAGGCCATGGCATACGAGAGCGTCCTGAGTTTTTCAATTTTTCCATTGATTAAAAAAAAAGAGATTTTCAAAAGATATGCGCATAAAAAAATACCAAATTTTAAGAATTGTCTTTATCAGTGTTTGCTTATTGTGTTTTTCTTTCGCGGGATTTTCCCAGGAGGCCTTACGCAATGGATTAATTGAGGATTTCTATCCTAATGGGGCCAAAAGCGCGCAAAGAAATTATCAAAATGGGAAATTGCAAGGATTGACGAAAACTTTTTATGAGTCCGGTGCGTTAATGAGCGAAGGTGATTATGTGAACGATGCTCTCAATGGCGTTTATAAATCGTATTATGAGAATGGTAAACTTTATTTGGAGAAAACATTTTTAAATGGGGTGTTAGATGGCCTGTCAAAAGAATATTATGAATCAGGAACTTTAAAAAGTGAGGAGCGGTATTTAAACGACTTTCTTAATGGGGAAAGCCGTTATTATTTTGAAAATGGAAATTTGCAGTTTGTGATGAATTACACGCAAGGGGCCCTTTCTGGAACGAGCCAGGAGTATTATCCGCATGGAAAAATTAAAAGTGAAATTAATTATATGAATGGTGAATGGAGCGGGCTGGTTAAAGAATATGATGCTGAGGGGCGATTAGAACATGAATGGAATTATAAAAAAGGATTGCGTGATGGCATTTCTAAAATTTATTATCCTGAAGGCCAAGTGCGTTGGCAGGCGGAATTTAAAAATGATGAGATAGAAGGTTTGGCGTTGGCATATTCTTTAGAAGGACAAGTTACGATGGAAGCGAATTTCAAAAAAGGAAAATTGTATGGAGAGGTTAAAGAGCGGTATGAGGATGGAACGATAAAAAGTATTTCTGAATATCGTAATGATCTTAAAGATGGAATTTTGAAAGAATTTTTCCAAAACGGGAAATTAAGTTTAGAGAAAAGATATAAAGAGGGGAAAGAAGTCGGCGTTTCTAAAGAATATTTTGATGATGGCGCGTTATGGATTACGAGGTCCTATTTTAATGATAAAAAAGATGGCGTTTTAAAGGAATATTACCGTTCGGGAGAAATAAAACAGGAATGGGAAATAAAAAATGGGCTTTTGGAAGGATTAAGTAAGAGCTATTATAAAGACGGTAAATTGATGAGTGAAGGAATTTATATCAAAGGCAAGAAAGAAGGTCTTTTTAAATTTTATGATCAAGATAAGCGATTGTCTTACGAAGAGGTTTATCAGGACGATATTAAGGTTGATCATAAAGTTTATCGCGTGGAATAATAATAGGCGTGTAGTATTTTATAAAAAAATAATTAAAATTAATTTTTAAACGTTAAATACAATCAAGGAATTTTTTATGAAAAAAAACAGCCCTCGATTAGTTTCTTCCATTGAGAATTCTTCTATTTTAAGAAAATTTACAGTTTTATTTCTTATCATGTCGCTCATCCCGGTATGCGTCTTGTTTTATTTTTATACACAGATAAAAACAACGGGCGGGATTGATATTACAGAAGAAAATTTTAATTTGACTTTAACGATAATTGTCCTTGGGGTTATGGTTGGATATTTTGCGATGAGAGCGGTTGTGAAACAATTGATGGATCTGACACAAAAAAATGCCCAGGTATTAAAAACTATTTTAACGACGGAAGATCTGAAAGAAATTGGTAAAGGAGAAAACGAAATTGCTGTTTTAGCGCAGTCTTTTTCTGTAATCACGGAAAGACTCGAGGAAAATTTAAAAACGCTTGAGAGAACAAAAAACACTTTACACACTGTTATGGCGAAAGTCGCGCAAGGTGTTTCAAGTATGCAGAATATTGACAGTTTTTTACAGCTTATTCTTGAAACCGCTACGGCGGCCTTAGGAGGTAAAACAGGGGCTTTGATGTTGTTTGAGGAAAACGCTAAAGAATTGCATGTTAAAAGCGTTTATGGGGATATTTCTCTTGATAGTAAGGATATCACAATTAAATTGTCAGACGATGTTACTTTGTCGATGGTGTTATCTTCTAAACGCCCAATTGTTATTCCTGTTGTTAGCGAGAATTCTGTCCCTTCCGGCGCCCCGCAAGGTCTTTTTCAAGCGCCATTGTTGTGCGCGCCATTAATGATTCAAGATAAAGTAAAAGGACTTATTTCGATTAGCGGTCGAAAGACAGCTGGTAATTTTAATGATGATGAAATGAATTTGCTTCTTAATATTTCTTCGCAAACGGCTGTGGCTATTGAAAATTCCCGGTTGAACGAGGATATTGAAAAAACCTATTTTGAAACCATTTCTGCTTTAGCTTTGGCGGTTGATGCGAAAGATGCCTATTCGCGTGGGCATTTAGATCGTGTCGCGCAATATTCAGTTATGATTGGAGAAAAGTTAGGGCTTGATGAGAGCGAGATAAAAATCCTTCGAGATGCGGCTAAATTGCATGATGTTGGAAAAATTGGTATCGCGGACGATATTTTATGTAAAAATGGGCCTTTAAATGATGAAGAATGGATTGTGATGCATAAACATCCTGAAATAGGGGAAAGCATTGTCAAACCTGTTAGTTCTTTAAGGGTTTTATGTGATATTATCCGCCATCATCATGAAAAATTAGATGGCACGGGGTATCCTGATGGATTAAAGGGCGAAGAATTAAGCCCTTTAGTTCGTATTGCGGCGGTCGCGGATATTTATGATGCTTTGACCACTACGCGTTCTTACCGCGCTAAATTCAGTCGAGAAACAGCTTATGATATTATGAAAAAAATGAAAGACCAGCTCGACCAAGATATAGTGGATGTTTTATTTGATGTGTTGGATAAAAAAGAAGCTTAATCCTGCCGAGACGATTTTTAACAGTGATCCATTTTTTATTCAATAAGAAAATAATAGTAACTTATAATTTTTGAAGGATTGTTTTGTTGGAGAGGTGGCAGAGTGGAGTCGCTTCTCTGAAAGTTTAAGGTAGCGACATTTTCTGGATAGCGAGTTTTTGAAATAACGTTTTTAGATTTTAAAAAGTTTTTTTGTTGGAGAGGTGGCAGAGTGGTCGAATGCGACGGTCTCGAAAACCGTTGCCTTGCGTTAGCAGGGCCGAGAGTTCGAATCTCTCCCTCTCCGTGATTGATAAAGGAGTAAAACATGCAACATAAAATATCTTTAATTTCTCCTGAAATAAAAGAGATCTTATCCCTTCCTAATAAAACAGAACAAATAAGAGGGATTTTTTCTGATTTTCATCCCCGGGATATTTTTATTCTTTGTGAAAATCTCGAGCCGCAGGAAAATGCGGAAATCGTTATGGCATTAGGGCGTCCTTTAGGGATAGAATTTTTCGAAGAGTTTAAGATAAAACAACAACGAGAAATCTTTAGATTTTTCCCAAAAGAATGGATGGGACATATTTTGGAAGAAATGGCTCCTGATGAACGCGCGGATTTTATTAAAGCGCTTCCTAAAGACAGGGCCGATGAGCTATTGCCTTTGGTGGCTCAAGTCGAGCGCAATGATATTAAAAAATTGATTGAGTATGAAGAAGGAACGGCCGGATCTATTTTAACGACAGAGTATGCATTTATTCCTGAAGATATAACGGTCAAACAGGCTTTAGAAAAACTAAAACTTCAAGCTTTTGATAGAGAAACGATTTATTCGATTTATGTGACGGATAAAGATAGACACCTTTTGGGGTTTGTTTCGTTAAAAGACCTTTTTGTGTCGAGTGCGGAAAGAATTATTAAAGATATTATGCGGCCTAATGTGATCAGTTCTTTAGTTACAGACGATAGAGAGTTGGTTGCGAAAAAACTTTCTGACTATGATTTATTAGCGATTCCTGTTGTGGATAATGATAATAAATTGATCGGGATTGTGACGGTCGATGACGTTGTCGATGTTATCGTCCAGGAAAGCACGGAAGATATTTATAAATACGGCGCCGCAGGTGAGTGTATTGATTATATGGGCTCCAATCCTGGTTTTATTGCCAAGCATCGTATTTTATGGCTTTTAGTTCTTGTCGCTATGGGATTTTTTTCTGGTATGATTATGGAACAATATGCGGCTCAACTTCAGGCTGTTGTCGCTTTAGCTTTCTTTATTCCTCTTTTGTGTGATTCAGGAGGAAACGCTGGAACACAATCTTCAACCGTTGTTATTCGCGGTCTTGCGACAGGGGAAATAAAAATGCAGGATATTTTTAAGGTGTTTCGTAAAGAATTGCTTACAGGATTGATTGTGGGTCTGGCTATGGGTATTCTTGCCGCGGCCAGAGCTATTTTTATGAATAAAAGTCCTTTATTAGGATTGACAGTAGGAATTGCGATGATTGTAACGGTTGTTATTGCTACGACATTAGGAGCTATGTTGCCTTTGTTATTTAAGAAAATGAAATTAGATCCGGCGCTTATGTCAGGGCCTTTTATTACCAGCATTGTGGATATTGTTTCTTTGTTTGTTTATTTACAGATAGCCGTTTTTGTTTTTAAATAAAAATAAATTTTTATGTTAAAAAAATCAACAGATTTGGAAAAATGGAAATCCCTTGTTGCGTTTGATGTGATTCAAGCCGCGTCGGATTTTAGTAGCCAGCCTAAGGATATTGCTTTTTCTTTTGCAAAACAGTCCGGCATTGATTATATGACCAATTTTATTGTGAAGCTTGAGTCAAGTCTTGCCGCGGATGTTTTACGCAATCTCCCAGAAGATTTTAAAGAAGAAGTCCTTTCTAAGCTCCCGGATGAAAAAGTTTTAAATTTGAAAGAAATTTTTTCATATCCGGAAGGCACTGCCGGGGCGTTGATGTCTAAGGAGTTTTTGGCTGTTTCTTCGCAGGGAACCATTAAAGAAGCTTTAGAGTATTTGCAGAATATTACTCAAGAAAAAAAAGGAAAAATTTCTTATATTTATGTCGTGGATAAGCAAGAGCGATTGCAAGGCGTCATTCAGATCAGAGATCTTATTTTTTATCCTCCTGAAACATTGGTAACAAAGATTTTAAAAAGTCCTGTGGTCCAAGCCGAAGCTTTAATGTCGCAGATGGATGTTGCGAAACTATTGCAGAAGCATCATTATTTAGGTATTCCGATTGTGGATAAGGATCAAAGACTTATTGGAGTGATGAGCGCAGATAGCGCCCTTAAAGTTTTTGAGGAAGAAGCGCAGGATGATATTGCTAAACTGGTCGGGACAAGTCCTGAAGAAATCAAAGCGCATTCTGTGAGAAAAATTGTTGGATTAAGATTGCCGTGGCTTTTTGTTAATATTATCAGCGGGCTTTTATGTGCATATATTTCAGGTGTTTTTCAAAATAATATCGGAGTGATTATTTCGTTATTTCTTTTTGTTCCGATTGTGCTTGGTCTTTCGGAAAGTATTAGCGTTCAAGGTGCGACAATTGTTGTCAGAAATATTGTTTTAGGAAAGAAGACATTTAGAAATTTAAGGATGCTGTTATGGCGGGAAATTCTGGTCGGAATTGTTATTGGAGCTGTTTGCGGATCGATTGTGGGCATGGTTGCGTCTTGGTGGCAATCCAATTTGTCCCTTGGTCTTGCCTTGGCTGTTTCCATGACAACCGCTATTAGTATTTCGGCCTTAATTGGAAGTCTTATGCCGATAGTTTTTTTAAAAATGAAGGTGGATCCGGCGATGGCTTCGGGCCCGCTTGTTTTAGCGATTTGTGATATTCAAACTTTGCTGGTTTATTTTTCGCTTTCAAGTTTTATTATGGCGTTATAATTTAGAAAAAAGATTCGAGTTTTTTAAAATTTTTTATTAAAAGGAGATAAGAGAATGACATTTCTTCAGCTTTTAAAAACGGGCGGGGGTATTTTATTTCTTTTAATGAGTTGTTCCGTCGTTTCTTTGGGAATTATCATCGAGCGGGTTATGTATTATCGACGGATGTCGCGGATGAAAAGAGAAATGCTCATGATGAATGTGGCACAGGCTTTAAAGAAACGTCATATCAAAGATGCTTTAGATATTTGTATGGACGTGGATACGTGTATTTCTCGTGTTGTTGCTGCCGGAGTTCATCTTTATGGAAATACGGTAGCCATTATTTCTAATGCGATGGAACGAGCGGTTACTGTAGAGATTATTAAATTAGAACGTTTAACAACGATTGTGGGCACGATTGGAAGTATGTCGGTTTACGCCGGGCTTTTAGGAACGGTTTTAGGTATTATGAAAGCGTTTCATGATATTTCCCAAAGTGGATTTGGAGGCATTAATATTGTGATTAATGGCA
>JAKQLT010000111.1 GCA_029567025.1 Candidatus Omnitrophota bacterium
TAAAGGGTATAGCAAAACGGTTGTAGCGGACCGCGCGAGTTCTTTGATGGCTATTGCCTATGGCGCACAAAATGTGATGAAAGATAAAAATGATTTTGTATTAGCGGGCGGTATGGAAGCGCCCGTCACTCCTTATGCGCTATTATGTTGTAATACTTCGGGAATGTTGACGAAGCAAAATAATAATCCGCAAACTGCGTATAAGCCTTTTGATAAAAATCGCGATGGATTTGCGATAGCTGAAGGTGCCGGGATTATGATTTTAGAGTCTTTGAGACGAGCTCAATCTCGCGGGGCGCATGTGTATGCGAATATTATAGGTTATGGTGCTACATGCGATGGAGTCGATCGCATTGAGCCATCGCCTGACGGCGTCCAATTAGCGCGCGCGATAGCTCTTGCCTTAGATGACGCAGGAATTTCTATTCATGATATCGATTATATTTGTTCTGATGGGGCAGCTACTAAAATCGGGGATATTTCAGAAACTCTTGCGATTAAGAAAGTGTTTGGTAAGCGCGCGTATCAAATTCCTGTTTCAGCGCCAAAAGCGATTTTCGGTAATATGCTTGGGGCGAGTGGCGCTTTGGACGTTATTATGACTTGTTTAGCTATGGAACATTCCACAGTTCCGCCGACCATTAATTATGAAACGCCGGATGAAGAATGTGATCTTGATTATTGCTCGAATAAGGCGCAAGAAAAAGAAATAAAAAACGCCCTTATTATTAATCGCGGCCGCGGCGGGATTAATTGCGCATTAATTTTACAGAAAAATCAATAAAAGATTTTTTATTAAATATTAAAGGAGAATAATATGTCAGTCGAAGAAAGAGTCAAACAGGTTTTTAAAAAGGTTTTGGATGTTAATGAAAGTGAAATAAAAGCCGATCAAAGATTAGACGTTTCTTTGGGGCTTGATTCGACGGAAATGGTTGAGATTATCGTCGTTATGAAAAAAGAATTCGGAGTCGCTATCGCGGATAATGAGATTAAAAAAACACATTCGTTTAATGAAATCGTTGGAATTTTAAAGTCCAAAGGTGTTAAATAATTATGAAAATTATCGATTTAAGTTTGCCGATTGATGACACGTTACAAGAAACACATGCCGCGAAAATTGAGCGTATCAGCCATGCATATGGCGTTGAACATTTTAATGAAATCGTTATGGCCAAACAGCCGAATGGAAAAGAACGATTTTTAAAAGGCGAGCGCGTTGCGCGTCCGGATGAAATTCCTGACGCGGAACTTTTGTCTCTTGAGATCGTGCATTCGTCAGTTCATATGGGCACGCATGTGGATGCGCCGTTTCATTATGGAAGCCAATGTAAGGGAAAGCCAGCCAAGAAAATCGAAGATATTCCTTTGGAATGGTGTTACGGCGACGGTGTTGTTTTAGATTTTACGCATTTAAAATTTCCCGAAGTGATCACAAAAAATCACATCATTGAAGCGCTTAAAAAAATAAATTATAAAATTAAACCGATGGATATCGTCCTTGTCTATACTGGCGCAGATAAACTGCTTGGCACGGATGATTATGTGAATAAATATGTCGGAATGATGCCGGATGCGGTTGAATATCTTTTGGATCAAGGCGTTAAAATGATAGGCGTTGATACGATTGGTTTGGATCGACCGTGTTTTGGGATGTTTAAAGAATTTTTAGATACGAAAGATAAAAGTAAAATTTGGCCGAGCCATTTCCTTGGGCGTCGACGGGAATTTTGCCATATGGAGCGTATGGGTCATTTAGGAGAGATTCCAAAACCGTTTGGTTTTAAAGTTCAATGCTTTCCGGTGCGCGTTAAAAATGCAGGTGCTGGTTGGTGCCGTGCTGTCGCGATCATTGATTAATAATTTTTAAAGAAAGGAAAATTTTATGGGGCACACTGTTAATTCAATAATTATTAATGCACCGTATGAACAGGTTTTCGATACATCGAATCATATTGAGCGCTGGACGGAATTATTCGGCGGAGAATATGTCAAGGCCGATGTATTAAAACGCGAGGGAAATCGTATTGAATTTCGGCTGACAAATAATGAAGGACAATCGTGGACATCTTTTCGTTTGCTCTATAAGGAACATAAATTCGCTTATGCACAAAAAAATGAGCCGACTTTTCCTTTTAAATATATGAAAATTATTTGGCTTTATACGCAAGTCGAAGGGGGTATTTTAATGACTTGGATTCAGGATTTTGAAGTTGATCCTAAAGCAAAGTTTACGGACGCGCAAGTTGTTTCTGGCGTTAATGAGCATTCCCAACATAATCTTAAGATATTTAAGCGAGTTATTGAATCGGAAGCAAATTTAAAATAGATTAATAAATTAACTAAAAAATTTATATTTATTTTTAAATTTAAGGATATATAATATTAATAATAAGATAAATTTTTATATATTAATTTGTTTAGCTTGTTTTTGTATTTCTTTTAATACAGGCGCGCTTATCGCAATTTTATCAGTTATTGCTCATGATTTAAGGATTTCAGATTTTTTAACAGCGAAGATTATTCCTTATTATATGGTTCCTTATGGATTTAGCGCTTTGTTATATGCTCCATTGATGCGTTCTTTTTCATATCGCGTGATTTTAATTTTTACAATGTGTGTTTTTGGGATGACGTGTTTTATTTGCGCAAAGGCAACTGCTTTTCCTCAAATGCTTTGGGCGCGGATTATTATGGGGATTTCGGCGGCAAGCATTATTCCTTTAGGCCTTATGATGATTGGTGATTTTTTTGATCAAGATATTCGGGGGAGATTGGTAGGATTCTTTTTTGGAATAAGTTTTTTAGCGTCTTTATTGGGGATTGTTGTCGGTGGGCTTTTCTCTTGGCGTTGGCTTTTTTATGTTCCGGGGATCTTAAGCTTTTTTATTATCCTGGGGCTTTATTTTTTAAGGTCGGACATTATGGATCATAAATATTTGTCCACGGTTAATTATGGGAGAGTTTTTAATCAGCGGCGAATCGCAAATATTTTTATTTTTATCGCGTTTGTTAGCTTGCTATATCACGGCGTTCAAAAATGGTTTGGTGTTTATTTAAGTCAGGTTTATTCTTTGGATAAATTAACCATCAGTTTTATTTTTATTTTAACAACGGTGGCGGGTTTTTTAGGGCAGATGTTGGGCGGATATTTATCCGATAAAAAAGGAAGAATGTTCGCTTGTTATCTTGGATTGATGGGCCTTGCTATAGCAACCGTTTTTTTAGCAGGACAATATTCTCTTTTTTACCTTATTGTTCTTTTGATTGTTTTTTCATCTTCGTGGAGTATGGGGCATAGCGGGATTTCAACTGTTTTGACGGATTTTTCAGATCAGGATAGGCCGGCGATAGCGGGATTAAATTCTTCTGTTCGTTTTGTTGCCGGAGGAATTGGTTTTTATTTAACAGGATTTATGGCAGAGAAGAATTTTAGCATGATGTTTTTTATTGCGGGAATATTAATGTTTTTGTTGGTTTTTAGAATTAAGAAAATTTTGGCATAGCAAAAAAGGAGATTGGTATGGATGTAAAATTAAAAGGTAAAAATGCGATTATTACAGGAGCCAGCCGGGGAATAGGGAAAGCAGTTGCGTTGCGGTTGGCAGAGTGTGGCGCTAATGTTGTCATTGCGGCGCGTGGTCAAGAATCGTTGGATGAAACAGTCAAGGAAATTAAAAATAAAACAAAAGCAAAAATTGTTGGTGTGAGCGTTGATGTCGGCAAGCTGGAAGATTTAGAAATGCTTGTTTCGACGGCAAATAAAGAATTTGGGCCGATAGATATTCTGGTTAATAACGCCGGCGTTTCAAGTCAGTATTCTTTTGAAAAACAGCCATTGGAAGACATTGAAAAATTAGTTCATACCAATTATTTAGGCTATGTTCGATTGATTCGTCTTGTTATTAATCAGATGATTGAGAGGAAATCGGGCGCTATTATTAATATGGTTTCTGGATCGACTTTGTGTGATCCTGTTCCTAAAACATTTGTTACGTATAGTTCTTTAAAGGTCGGGTTGCGTGCGTTTTTGAAAGGATTGTTTTGGGAGTTAAGAGATCATGGCATAAAAATCATATCTATTTTGCCTGGAGTTGTAGATACAGATTTGACTGGAAAATTGCAAAATATCACAAGCGAGCAGACCGAAAGACTTATGTCTTGCGAAACAGTTGTTGATATGGTCATGTTCGCGCTTTCGGTTCCGCAGAACGCGTGTCCGTTAGAATTGGCTGTTATTAATCAGCAAACGCCATGGACAAAGCCGGTTATTGATTATGAACAAAAGCAGGCGAAATAAAATTTTTTAAGGAAAGGAGGTTAAGGTTATGGATAAAACAATCGTTGTGTTTCCTAAAAATAAGTTTCAAGAAATACGCGTTGGGATTCGTGAGTTTAAAGGAAACGATCTTATTGATATTCGCACTTGGACAATGACCCAAGGCACAGATGAGATGGTCCCGACGGCCAAAGGTGTTTCTTTGAACATCCATCTTTTGGGAGAGTTAAAGAAAGCATTGGATCAGGTTGAAACTGTTCTAAAAGAGAACGCAATGCTTTAATCATTAAGGCGTTGTCGTGAATTTCACAGGCATTCTTCTTTGGATATATTAATAAATGAGTGCCTATTAGTTATTTTCCCTTCTTTTTGATTATGACAAAAGCTATTTTTGATTCCCACAGTCATTATATGCCGCCTCAAGTGGCAGAAAAGACAGCTTTCTTTAAAAATTATTGGTCTGATATTGAACGGCAGTTATCTGTTATGGATGAATGCGGCATAGAAAAATCTCTTTTGCTTTATCCTAATAGTGATGCGCATTTAAATATGGGAGGATGGAAGAAGGTATGTGCTGTTTATAATCACGCTATTTCGGGGCTTATTAAAAAATATTCGGATCGTTTTATCGGCGCAGGAATTTTGCCTATGGATTCGCCGGATGATTTTTTCGAGGAGCTAAAAAGGATAAAAGATCTTGGCCTTAAGGTCGTCTGTTTGCCGTCGAGTTATGAGGGGAAATTTTTAGATGAAAAGATTTTCGATGGCGTGTATGAGTTTTTTAAAAATAATAAAATGCCGATTTTTATCCATCCGCAGATTATCAACCCCATAGGAGAAGACAGAATCAAGGACTCTCTTTTAACCCCTGTCTTGGAATATGTTTTTGACATATCAATGTGTATAGGAAAAATGATGATGGAAGAAACTTTCTTCAAATTTTATGATGTAAAATTCATTTTTGCGCATTTTGGAGGCGTGCTCCCTTTTTTAAAAGAGCGTTTTGATAATACCTATATGATGTTGCGTAAAAGAAATTTTGTGAAAGATTTGAAAAATTTGCCATCGCAATATTTTAAAAATTTATTTTTTGAGACAAGCGGTTCCAGATCTCCTGCGATGTTATTAGCGGCGTTAGAGATAACAGACGCCAGCCATATTTTATTTGGAAGTGATTTCCCTGCCAATCAAGATGTCTCCTCGTCTATACAGGCCATAGAAAAGGCGGATCTTTCTGATGGGGATAAGCGATTAATACTTAAAAATAACCTGTTGAAAATACTTGATTTGAAGTAAAATCTTCCTATAGAAAAATCTTAAAAAACTTTAGAAAAAGACTTGACAAAATATTTTTTATTTGTTATCCTTCATAATCCCTAAAGGAGAAAGAATGTCTTTTTATTCTTAAAAAGCTCTTTGAAATCTTATTATCTTAAATTTCAAATTTAAAATTTAAGAAGTCCTAATTAATACTTTGAGTAATGAATATAAGTCAAGTTATTTGGAGAGTTTGATCCTGGCTCAGA
>JAKQLT010000165.1 GCA_029567025.1 Candidatus Omnitrophota bacterium
GAAAGGGCCAGGATACGGGGTTACTCGACGCGGATGGAAACGATATCTTTCACGGATCGTTTTCGTTTTTAAATAAAAAAATATCATCCGGCGAAAGCATTGACGCCATATATAAAGATATTATGGCGAGAATTTTCAATAACCAATCCGGCGGCAGGCTCAACTTATGCCGCATAAAAGGTGATTCTGGAGAAGTAGCCTTGAAAATCGGAGACGGAGAAGAATTATTCGGTTTAATTAACGTTGGCGACGCAGCCGGACTTTGCAATCACTGCGAAGAAGTTTGTAATAACATAAATGTTATTGAAAGCGAATTCAATCAATCGATGTTCAATTCAATAAAAGATTCTAACTCTCCCGTGAATCTTTTAATCGGCTCGAAAAAATTCATCGAAGGCTGGGACTGCTGGCGCGTCAGCACGATGGGACTTATGCATGTAGGTAAAAGCGAAGGCTCGCAAATTATTCAATTATTCGGACGCGGCGTCAGGCTTAAAGGATACAATTGGAGTCTTAAAAGAAGCGGATATACTAATATAGCTAATAAACCCAACGATATAAATGAACTCGAATTGTTGAATGTTTTCGGAATCGAAGCGGATTTCATGGAAAAATTCCGCGATTACCTCAAGGACGAAGGATTGCCCGGAAACGAAAAAAGACAAACATTTTCAGTGCCATTAAATATAACATACGACATCGATAAAAAATTAAAGATGCTAAAGCCAAAAATTAAGAAATCAGACGGCAAAGAATATGATTTTAAAAAAGATGGTCCGATACCAAATTTTGGAGACGTACCGCCATATTTAGTTCACAACAAAATTGAATCGGACTGGTATCCGAGAATTCAGACTATAAAATCAATAAATAAAAATATCGTGGGCTTAAAAGATGAAGCAACATTAAAATCTGAAGTTCTCGAATGGCTTGATTACGATGAATTATATTTTGAACTCGAACATTACAAGCGCGAAAGAAGCTGGCATAATTTTAATATTTCTAAAAATAATATCAAAGGTTTGCTTTCAAATTCATCATGGTATAAATTGCTGCTCCCGAAGGTCCGGCTCGAATTAAACCATTTTAACGATATAAATTTAATTCAACAGGTATCGCTTGAATTATTAAAGCGATATTGTGATAAATTTTATAATTACTGCAAGCGTGAGTTTATTGAGCCGCGCCTTGAATTAAGAGAATTGGGCATTAATGATGAATTATTACCGGATGAAAAAGAATATCAGTTTGTTATAGATAACTGTGAATCGGCCCTTATCAATAATATTCAGGAAATGATAAGAGAAGTTCCAAATACAAAAGATAAACTGATACAATGCACCGATCTTTTTGGTGTAAATTTTAGCAAGCATTTATATCAACCGCTTTTTCATATGCGTCGTGGCGGTAAAATCGCCATCATGCCGATATCTTTGAATGAAAGCGAATATCAATTTATCGCTGATTTAAAAGACTGGTGCGACAAAAATGAGAAAAATATCAAGAAAAATAAACTTGAATTATTTCTCCTTCGCAATATCAGCCGCAAAGGCGTTGGATTTTTTGAAGCGGGAAATTTCTATCCGGATTTTATTTTATGGATTTTATCAGGCGACCGGCAATATATATCATTCATCGATCCTCATGGATTAAGGCATGAAGGGCCTGCGAGCGAAAAGATAAATCTTCATTTACACATCAAGGAAATCGAAAAAAGATTAAACGATCCGAACGCCATTTT
>JAKQLT010000167.1 GCA_029567025.1 Candidatus Omnitrophota bacterium
CCTGAATATTAAATTATTCAGGGCTTTTTTTGTATAAAAGTACTGATTTTATCGATAAAACGAATAAAAGCAATATATTAATTATTTCTTTTTCTGGTCTTTAATATTGACTGTCCGATAAACAAAAGAATAACCGCAAGAGCAGTTAAAAGAGATATTGTATTGCCTATTTTTCTTGGTAGAGTTGAGGTAAATTGAACGGTAACATTGTGATTTCCCGGTGGAACAAAAAAAATAATAAATCCTCCTGGATTATCGGTGAAAATTTCTGTGGGTGTTTTATCTATGAGGACTTCCCATCCTGGAAAATAATAATGATAAAAGCAAATAACCGATCCAGATGAAGAAATAACGCGGAAAGAATTCTTAAATTTTGGAATAAAATATTTTGGGAATATCTCTGCCGTCCCTTTAATCGATTGAATGCGGGAATGAGGAATCACCGGAAGAAACCCTTTTACCCATTTAGGCAAATATTCTCTAGAGTCCGCAGGGGTTTGTTGAAAAAGCCATTCTTTCCGATCGGTTATTTTTATATCTCGCCAACCATGATAAGGAATAGTCCCTTTCCAAAAAATATTCATTATTACGAGAGATAATAACGTGCAGACTAAAATGCGATTTTTTTTGTTTTGAATTAAAAAGATAAGGGCTCCTGCCAAAAAAGCAGAAATGAAATTAGAGATAACAAGAAATCTCCAAGGAAATTGAAAAAAAGCTAAAGGCGGTATTTTGCCCCAGAGCCATGAGGATGCATTTGTTATAATATAGACTATTAATAGGCCGCTTATCGACCAGAAAAATATTTGCAAGCCTTCGGACTTGTTTTTTCTTTTTAGGAATAAGCGAATGGTTAAAAGAGTTGAAACGCAAAAGAGAAGAGCTATGCGCAATTCAAACTCTTTGCTTAAAAAAAATTGTTTTTTAAAAGCGCCAAGAAGAACAGTTTTTAAATTTAAAAAATGTTTTTCGTATTCAAATCCATTACGAATCAGTAAATCAAGGCTGACAAGATTTTTTTCCATAATAACAGGAAGCCAAAAACAAGCAGAAAGAGCAAGACTTGTTGCGAACAAGGCAGCAATACGTATGAAAAAAGGAAGAGACCATTTTTTTGAAGAATATAAAATAAATAAAATATAACCGACAAGAAGAATGAGCCCCGTTAATCCCATTAAATTATGAGTTAAAATAAGCCCTGCAATAGCAACGGCCGCTAAAAGAAATTTTCTTAAAGAAGGCTGAAAAATATCCTCGCTGACTAACCAAAAAATAAGAGGGAGAAAAAAATAGACAGAGAATTCAGCGCAAGCACCGCGATTATAGATTTCGAGAAGATGAAATGGCGCGTAAAGATAAAAAACAGCTGAAAAAAATCCTGCGATTTTCCCCCACGATCGAGATGAGAAAATAAACATCATAACGCCAGAAAGAAAGAAAATAATTCCTAAAGAGAGATTTAGTCCAATTACAGGATTTTTTAAGATCCAAGAGAGCCCTGCAGAAAAATAAGAAAATAATGGCGCGTAATAATTAAGAATAGGGTATCCAAATCCGAACAGGATTGTCGGTGACCATCGTGCGGATAAAGCGCCTTCTTCCCAGCAGTCTAAGACAGCAATAATACGTATGAAGCTGGTCCACATGTCAACGCCTTCAACCATTTGGCCTTTCCAAAGAGGCTAAGATAAAGGAAGAAAAACAATAAAAAGGAGAGCCCCCCAAAAAAGAAAAGGCCTGCGATAAGAAAAACAGATTATTTTTGAGAATAATAATTTGATTTTACGCAAAAGCATATTCCGATATTTATTAATCATCATTACTTGTCTTAATTTAACAATTTTATTTGATAAATCAAAGAGTAAAGTCGAATATTTTTAAGATTTTTTTAGAAGGGATGTTAGGTTGTGTGGTTTAAATGCATAATAGAATAGAAAGAAATACCATGGGATATAAACAAGAAGATTTATTGATAGCAAGATAACAGTCGTTTGAGAATTGTATACTGCCACTAGTTAACAAACAAGGTTGAATTTGTTAGAATAGGGCTCGATAACCCGAAAGGAGCCTTATTCATGAAATATCGACAATGGACCAGCAAACAAAAATCACAAATCGTCTTAGAAGGGCTATCTGGACAGATTGACATCACCAAGCTCTGCCAGAAATACCAGATCTCCCAAACGCAATATTACAAATGGCGTGACGCGTTTTTGGCTAACTGCCATCAGTCCTTTGAAATCAAAAAACAGTCACAAAAAGAACAATATTTAGAAAACAAAGTTCATAAACTCACCAAAATCATTGGTGACCTGACAATCGAGTTAAAAAAAAGCGAATACGAGCTATGAAACGCCAACGATCTCAATCAACTCAAAAACGTGACCAAGAATTATTGACAATGATTCAGCCCATCAAAACCGACCATCCCCTCTGGGGCTATCGTCGTATCTGGGCTTATCTTAAATACCGCCAAAATTATTCTGTTGCCATCAATCGCGTCTATCGCCTTATGAAAGAACACAATCTTATCGTCACCAAACAACAACGCCTACGGGCTCGACGTGGCCCCATGCGCTCAAAGCCAAGGTCACATCAGCCAAATCATTTTTGGGGCATTGATATGACTAAAATAAAGATCGTTCCCTGGGGTTGGCTTTACTTATGCGTCGTCCTTGATTGGTGCACCAAAGAAATTGTCGGTTATAGTTTAAGTATTCAATCCAAAACCGACGACTGGCTAACCGCCATCGAAATGGCTGTCAATAACCGGTTCCCCAACGGCATTCGTGAATCTCTCAAAGATCGATCGTTGTTCTTAATCTCTGACAACGGCTGTCAGCCCACATCGCAACGCTTTATGATGAACTGTTCACTTCTCGGTCTAAAACAAATATTCACAACATGGTCAAATCCCAAAGGCAATTCCGATACCGAACGCTTTATGCGCACGCTCAAAGAAGATTTAGTCTGGACTTACGACTGGGATAGTCCCTTCGCTTTCAGCGAAGCCCTTAAAAACTGGATTGTCGACTACAACACCGACTATCCTCATCAATCTTTGAACAATATGACGCCTCAACAGTATTTTGAAACTTTTAACCTGTCTGCCGACAAGGCAGGCAAAGAGCCTGTTCTATCAAATTTTTCCCTTGCTTAACATGTGGCATTACAATTGGAATGATAAGCTGAAAATATTTGTTGTGCTTCGTAAGGACGCCCCCAAATATCAAGAAAACATTTTATAATAAAAAAGATTTTCCAAAAAAAAGGATTTAAGAAGTGTTGTTTATGAATAGAGAAATATAACGGGACGCAACTGATGATATTTATAAAAATTTGAGCGATATTGAGGATATAGCTAATAGAAAATGGCGGATGAAAGGCGTTGAGTATTTGGAAATACATAAAAATAGGAGATTCTTTTGAGAAAAAAATAAAAATTTCTTTAATAGCTGAAAAGAGAATAAAGAAAAAATAAAATTCTAAAATATGTTTTTTTATCATCATAAGACGGCTTTCAAAAATAAAATTTCTACATGTGGGAATTTTAGACGGAAAAATGATTTAATCCGAACGCAATTTTTCATAAAAGAATTTTTCATTTTTCTCTTTTATGATAATATAAATTTATTATGAATCAAGAGTTTGATGATATTGTTGAAAGAATCTGCGAGCGCGACCCGCGTTATAAGCAAGATGCGTATGCGTTTGTTATGGAGGCCTTGTCGTTTACACAGAAGAAACAAGACTATCCTCGCCATGTTTCTGGAGAGGAGATTTTAAATGGCATGAAAGAAATTCTTTTGGATAAATATGGACTTATGGCCTTAACCGTTTTGGAGCATTGGGGAATTAAAAATACTGAGGATTTTGGCCATATTGTCTTTAATTTGGTTGAGAATAAAATTTTGACAAAGACAGAAGACGATAATATTGACACATTTAAAGATGCTTATGATTTTCAAGAGGTTTTTAATCGCGGATATCGAAAAAATCTTCATAAAAGAATTAGCCGGATGCGTTCTATTTGAAACAATTGATTAAGAATGAATTTAAGCCCCTTAGGAAACTCGTCTTGCTAAGGGGTTTTGTTTTGATAGAATAGAGGAAAATAAATATTTTTTATAAAATCTTATATGCAAAAGCTTTCCGATATTTCTGTCCAATTTGTCAAAGGCGTTGGGCCTGCACGAAAAAAGCTTTTTTCCAATTTAGGCATCGAAACCATTGAAGATCTTTTTTATTTTTTTCCCCGTCGTTATGAGGACAGAAGGCAGATAACGTCTATTAAAAACTTAAAAATAGGAGAATGGCAAACGGTTATAGGGACTATTGTTGGGTTTGATGGTCGACGTTCGTGGTTTACAAAAAAACATGTAACTGAGATTGTTTTAGATGATGGGTCCGGACGTCTTGCCTGTGTTTGGTTTAATCAGCAGTATCTTAATAAATATTTTCGATCAGAAAAAAAAGTGATCTGTTATGGGAAAGTAGATTTTTATAAGAATCGCATTCAAATGGTTTCTCCGGAATATGAGCTCATAGAATCTAATGAAGAAGACAGCTTAAGTTTAAATCGTATTGTCCCCATTTATTCATTAACTCGCGGTATGACGCAGAGGTTTTTAAGGAAGGTTATTTTTTCTTGTCTTGATCGTTATAAGGATCAATTGGAAGATGAACTGCCTGTTTCTTTACGCAATAGATTGCGCCTCTCGAATATTAAACGCAGTATTGAAAATATTCATTATCCTTCTGATATGGAAAAACAGGAAGAGGCGATGAGGCGGATTTCTTTTGAAGAATTTTA
>JAKQLT010000185.1 GCA_029567025.1 Candidatus Omnitrophota bacterium
CAAATGCAAATGCTTAATGCTGTTGCGTGCGTGCCTGCCTATTATCAGGAAGGGCTGATGGCGGTTTTACTTTTAGGGGAAAAATTAGATGGGTCGAAATTTGAACAAGATGAGCTTGATTTTTTCTCTGCGCTCGCCTCCGATGCGGCGATGGCGATTCGTAACGCGCAATTATTCGAGGATTTAAGTAAAGAGGCGGCGCGTAATAAAAAATTATTTATTCAGACGATCATTGCCTTAAGTTCTGCTATTGAAGCAAAAGACCCTTATACGAAGGGTCATACAGAGCGCGTAACGACTTTATCGCTTGTTTTGGCGCGGCAAATGGAGCTTAATCAGACATTAAAACTTAATGAAGGGTTTATGGAAAATCTTTATATCGCTGGACTTCTTCATGATATTGGTAAGATTGCTGTTCCAGAACAGGTGCTTAATAAGCCGGGGCGATTAAATAATGAAGAATATGAAATTATTAAAATTCATCCTTTAAAAGGGGTGGAAATCATTGAGTCTTTAGAAATTCCTGAAGAATGTTTGGCGGGGATTAGATTTCATCATGAAAGATATGATGGAACAGGATATCCGTCTGGTCTTAAGGCCGATCAGATTCCTATTGCCGCGGCTATTATTTCTGTCGCTGATTCTTTTGATGCGATGACCACTGACCGTCCTTACCGAGCGGGATTAGCTAAAGACAAAGCAATGGAGGAGATTCGTCGTTGTTGCGGAACACAATTTCATCCTTTGGTTGTAAAAGCCACAGAAGAGTTGTGGGATAAGGGGTTAATATAGACGGGGGATTTATTCTATAACACTTTTAACTATTCTTAGAATTTTTTTCGCGTTAAGCGGTTTTACCAGAAATCCACAGTATCCTTCCAGATTCGCTTTTTGTGCTAAATCATCAGAATAATCTTTTGCGACTAATATAATTTTAATGAGAGGATAGTTTTTTTTAATTTCTTTTAGAAAATCAGAGTTTTCTTTTTTTTGAGGATTGCTCTCGAGAAATATTAAGCTGATGGATTTATCATTTTTAAGGCAGTCAAGCGATTGCAGAGTAGATTTTGTCAAGATCAGATTATAAGAAGTATTGAGAATTGCTTTAAGGGATTCCTGTAAAGAATTATCTGCTATCGCTATGAGGATTTTAGGATTTTTTTTCATAGAATTCTTTTATTATAAATTAACGGGCGTTGTTATCGAAAGGGCTTTTGCTGTTTGATGCCCTTTATTTTCAAAATAATGTTCTAAGCTGGCATCAAAATAGATGCTGTTTGTTTTTGACAGTGAAAAGCTTTCTTCCTTAATATAGACGCACAAATCGCCTTCCAAGATATAAATAAATTTCTCGCTTCCTAAAGGATTTCTTTCTGTTTTTGTCTTTCCTTTCGGTTCTATTTTTATGAGAACCGGCAGCATTTTCTTTGACAGGGCTTTACTGATAAGAACCTCTTTTGATGTCTTATCATTAGCCACAAAAACATCAGATTTATTTTCGTTTGTTTTGATGTTGATTGGTTCTGGCGAAGAAGAGAGGTTTGTATAAAGCTGGGTAATATCAACGCCTAAGGCCTGGGCGATTTTCATGTGCGAATCAACAGTTCCCATCATTTTTAAATGTTCAATGCGAGAGAGTGTGGCAATTTGAACTCCGCTTTTTTCCGCGAGCTCTTTTAAGCTTAATCGTTTTTCTTTTCGCAGTTCTTTAATTCGGGCTCCAATATACATAGGGGGATTCCTTTTTATTGTTTATATTCTTTATTATAAAATATCATATTTTGATTTAATGTCAATATTTTTTTACTTAAAATCAACAGATTTATTAAATAAAAAATAAAAATTTTTAAGTAATTTTGTAAATGCTTGGTATACATAGTGTTATATAATAGCCAAATAATCAAATAAATTTGACAAATAATCAAACAGATGTTATTCTTTTTTTATTAAGGACATAAAAAATGAATAATGAAGATTTTAAAAATGACGTTAAGAATTCGTTGTTACAAGAGAATATGAAAGAACTGCCCGCAGAAAGAGTAATTACTATTTATACGATTTTTTATTTTTTAAAAGAAATAAGGGCTGTTATGGGGCTTGAAGGAATGTTGGAATATGTCGAAAAATATATGAAGGAAGTAGAAAAGATTTGTCCGCAAATACAAGAGGCGGTTGTAGCAGCAAAGAAAGCAATACGATCAAAATATGAAAAATAAAAGTAATCTTTTAAAGGAGGAATAGAAATGAAAATATTTTTTTCTTTAATTATTTGCATCCTTCTTATTAGTTTGATTAATTTTGGATTTTCACAAAAGATAGACACTTGGGAAAAAATAGGAAATGGCATTCATGAATCTGATATAAGAACGATGGCTTTTAATTTTCAAACAAATGTCCTTTATATAGGAACAAATAATGCCCTTTATGAATATGACTCTAATAAAACGGCGGTTCGGCGTCTTTTTCAAATCGGAGGGAATAACGGAGGCGTTAATAGCATTTTTATATCTTTGGAAAATAATAATAATATCTTGCTTGCCACTGATCAGGGCGTATATCAAACATTAAATGCTGGAAAGGCTTGGAAGAAAATATTTACTCATTCGGACCCTTTGTCTGAAAAGTCGCAAAGCGTTATGGAATATCGTGGAATTATTTATATTGGAACGCTGAAAGGGCTTTTTCAAAAAGATGAAGATGAAATAACATGGGAAAGGGTAAGTGGGCCTTTTTTGAATAGCCCGATTTATCAGATGAAGCTTTTTACCGACAAGTTTTATTTTTCCACAGATAAGGATGTTTTTGAATTTGATCTTGAGGACCAGCTGGCGCGTCAAATTTTTTCATTAGGATGCGAGAGCTTGTCTCGGGAAGATGAAGAGGATTTCTCTGACGAAGATCCTTTGGCAAAAGAAGTGGTAAAAGGAATTGATGTCTTAGGAGAAAATGTTTTTATCGCAACGACTCGTGGGATTTTTTACAGAAATGCTGATTTTTCACATTGGGAAAGATTGCCTTCTGCCACAGTTGCTATGAGCCAAGTCACATCATTTTGTGCCAAAAGTTTTTCCACCAGCCACGGAGAATCTTTTTTACAGGATATAAAATCGCAAGGTTTTTTTGTTGGAACAAACCAAGGTATTTTTTATTTTTATGATCGAGAGTGGAGATCTTTATATCAAGGCATGGAAACGAATAATATAAAATTTCTTTTAGCCAGCGCCAGCAATATTTATGCGGCAACGGATAAAGGCGTTTTCTTTTTGCCTTTTCAGAAGATCTTTGTTGAATCTGAAAAAAATATCGCAAGAGAACAAAATTTTTCAGAAAAACTAAATTACAACCTTTCCTTTGAGGAAGAGCCGACAATTCAGGAAGTTCATCAGATGGCGATTGATTATGCTGAAGTTAGCCCTGAAAAAATTAAAAAATGGAGAGAGCAAGCGTTTAAAAAAGCATGGCTTCCTGATTTGTCTGTAAGCTCCTCTTGGGATAAAAATCGTACGACGAATGACAGTATCTGGGGAAGCTACACAGGAGGAGGCCAATCGTATAAAGGCCCCGATGATCATACTTATTATCGGAATAAAGGAACAGATGTTTCTTTGCGCTGGGATTTAGGCGATATCATTTGGAGTAGCGACCAAACATCCATTGATTCTCGCTCTAAATTAATGGTGGAATTAAGGGGGTCCATTTTGGACCAAGTTACAAGAATATATTTTGAACGAAGACGTCTTCAACTCGAAGGGTTATCTTTATCAAAAGGTGAAAGTGTACCCATAGAATTAGACTTAAGGATTCAGGAATTGACGGCTTTGATTGATAGCTTAACGGGCGGGAAATTTAGCCGTGAGATTGAAATGAGAAAGAAAAATACAGCTATTTTAAAAAGAGGTTAAGAGCGGAATCATTGTCCACAAGGGTGGATTTGATATGGCGCCAAATGTTAATACAAATAAAAAAGGAGGAAGGAAATGTTTAAGCGCATGACAGTTTTATCTTTGCTGATCGCATTTTTAATGATGTCGACAGCGGCTTTTGCAGAAAATGTTTATGTAACAGGCAAAGGCAAGAAGTACCACAAAGCAGAATGCCGTTTGATTCAAAATAAAGAAAAAAAAGAAATGGATTTACAGAAGGCGATTCAGGCGGGATATGAGGCTTGTAAAAAGTGTTTTAAAGAAGAGAAGAAAGAAGAAAAAAATAAAAAATAGTTTAAAGAAATCCAGCCAATAAGAAATAGATGAATAAAAAATAGGGGTGTCATGAATAAAAAAAGAGAAAGGAGTCCACGGGGGGATGAACCAGCGCGAGAGAAAACGCGAAATGGGGGAAATCGAGTGGCACTTCTCATGGCACCTCTGTTTTTTGAAAAATGTAAGGCCTGTGATAGCTAACGCAAGGAGCTTTTATGCTTAAAAAGGGATTTTTTTTCTTGGTTTTTTTTGTTTTCATTCCCCATGTGATGTTCGCGGATATTGTTAAGGACGTTATTAAACAAGAAGTTAAGATGGATGATCGTGATAGCGCGACAAATATTCCTTTATTAGAAGAGAATTTAGAAAACGACAAAGATAAAAATAATAATTTTTCTTTAGAGGGATCTGCAGAGGGAGGAAATGAAAATAATAGAACTGTAGCGTCTGTTGATTTTCAAGGCAAGTTATTGTCTATGGCGGGATCGTTTGTTTCTGTTGATTCTTACTCTGGAAGCGCGCAAATGTCTATTCCCATAGTTGTTCCTACGGGTCGAGC
>JAKQLT010000200.1 GCA_029567025.1 Candidatus Omnitrophota bacterium
TTGCCGTCTTTCCAGTCGGAAGAATATGCAACTTTTTGAATACGTGGCTTCAACACAGTGTTAAAGTGGTCGCCCATTTCGACGAGTATATATTTACGGCTGCCGCCATCTTCACGATTCAAATTTATGACGGCATGTCCGGTAGTGCCAGAGCCGGCGAAGTAGTCGAGGACAATATCATATGATTTAGATGATATTACAACGATGTGTTGAATTAATTCCTTGGGTTTTGGATTGGAAAAAAATTCGGAAACTCCAAATATATTATCATTTAAATCCTTTGAAGCACTATCAGAAGATCCATAATCTAATAATAGATTTGGATTGGCTGAGTATGTATCTTCCTCTTCTTGTTTATAAATTTTTAACTTTACTATATTACCATCCAAAATAAATCTTTTTTTTTGTTCAAGTTCTCTAGCAGTCGATTCACCAATTTGCCACCTTTTGCCCTCACGAGGTTTTTTCCCTATTATTTCAAACTGCATAGTATCTCTACGATAACTTCCCGTGTTTTTTTTCTCTATTATTGTAGTTCTATAAAATCCTTCATTATCATTGAATGGATATTGTCGGTCATCTGATTTTGTAACACGAGGATTAATTCCATTAGATTTTCCATATGTTACGATGTAATCAATTAGTGCACTTACAAATGCTCCTTCAACATTAGTTGAAGTCCCCTTTTTTTTCCACAAGAAATTTGCTAGAGGTTTTTCAACATTAAATAATTTATTAAGACAAAGTGAAAAATTTGCATGCTCATTATCATCAAGTGACACGAAAATATTACCTAAATTATTTAAAAACATTTGGCAAATAACTATTCTTTCTTGAATCATCGTTAACCAAGTTGAGTGTCTATAACAATCTTTATAACAAAATCCATCCCCGTCAGTATTATACGGCGGATCAATATAAACGCATTTCACCTGTTTACGATATCGTTCCTGCAACAAATTCAACGCCTGAAAGTTTTCTGAATGAATAAGAAGCCCATCGCATTGTTCATCAAAATTGTCTATTGAAGCGAGTAATTTTGATTTGAATTTTTCGTCGAAAAATTTAGTGTCGAGAACAAGATTATTGTTTGCCTTTAAAAACTCCACTTTCAATGGCTTCGAATAGCCGGGCGAGCCTTTTTCGTGCATATCGCCTTCGCCAGGCTTTATTTTATCTATAGCAAATAATTTTATCCATTCCTCGTGCTGATTATGATTATGCACTATTTCTTCGAGAATTTCTTTTTTTGTTTTAATGATTGATTCTCTGCGTTTTTTTTCTCTATCATCTTCAGCTTCACCAATGAAATTGTCTAAATCAAAAATTTTATCGAGCGTTATGCAATAGTTAGTCTCAACTACAAATTTCTTTTTGAGCCAGAGCTTTTTCTGGAATTCTTCGAGCTGCGCAAGAAATTCTATGATTTTATGCGCGATTTTGCGGATAACTTTAATTTTAGCAAGATATGATTCAACCTGCGGCGCATCTGCATTTTCAATATCATCGAGCCACATGACTTCGTTTTTAATGTAAAAATCGAGTTCGCGGTTTAAAAACTCTTTTAAGTTCTTGTGAATAAAATAATCGCTCGTGTTGCGCGCGGTGTATTTGCCAATGTATTTTTCAAGAAGTATCCGGTTTTTCTGCGTTTCGGTAGGCGCCGCTATCTTGAAATATCCCGAAAATTCATTGTTTTTATAATTTTTATCGAGCGATTCAATAATTTTTTTTACGGCGTCTTCGTTTAGCTTTTTCTGCCATATTCCTTCCTGTCCAGATTTTTCAGGGTCCGGCCTGTATTCAAAATAAATATTTAATTCATTGTTTTCATCGATTTCGACGGGTTTTTCTTTATTTAAAATAAAAAAACGCTTTGATTCATCTGCGGCCTTGATGTTTCCGTGCTCGCCTTCCGCCGCGTTAATCACTCTGAAATGAACACGTAACGGCTTATTGTCGTGCGAACCGGCGAACAATTCATCTTCGCCTTTTTTGGCGAGAACTTCATCGATTTTATTGAGGTCGAACGAATAATTGGTAAAATATTCAGAAGTCTTAATATAATATTGGTCGTAATTAGCCCATATCAATTTGACTTCTTCGCCGTTATATGGCACGGCGAATGGCGCCGCTTTATCTGACGTTTCGCGTGCGAAGTATCGTCTTGAAGTGAAATCTCCGCCTTCATAGTATCTTTCAAAAAATCTGTATAGATGGTCGTAAATTTCCGCTTCTATATTTCCACTCGACATAGCGGCGTCAAGCATTGCCTTCGCTTTTTTTACCAGCGGCGCGTTTTCGGGATCGGGCGCGCCCAATCCTTTTGCCTGCTCGAGCGCCGCTTCGTAATCCTGTTCTAATTTAAGCCGCTTCGATTCGTCAACCGCTTTAAACGAACCGGTAATAATATTTAATAGATCGTTTTCAAGAAATTCAGCGACCTGTTTTGATTTTGCGTGCATTATTTTATAAAAACCGAAATCAAGTTCGGGCTGGTCGAGCTGGAATAATTCTTTGAGTTTTTCTATCAACCGTTTTTTTTGTTGTTCGATCGTGGGCATTTCTAACCTCTCCCTATATAACTTTCCATCGTATTGTAAATAATTCGGTTGTTTTTGTCCGCTGCCGCATTCTTTTTTCAAGCGATTCGATCAATTGGTCGCGCTTTTCGGCAATTTCATCTTCAATCTCAAATATCCGTTCGCGCATTTTCCGCTTTTTCTGTTCTAATTTTACAATCTGTTCCTGAAGTTTTCCCTGTTCTTCAAGCGTCGGCGCCTGCCTTGATTGCCGCTGTAAATCGCGTATCTGGCGTTTAATATCGTCGAGTTCTTTCTGCGCAGCAATTTCCATGTCTTCTGCCCATTTATCGAGCTGATCGCGGGCTTCGTTAAAATGGCGGTTGTTTTCTTCGAGATTTTTAACGATCGTCGCATTTATATGACGCTCGGACTCTAAGTTAAGCCGCTCTGAAATTTTATCGTCGATTTTAATATTTTCCGCGTGGTTAAGAAGGGCGTTACAATTAAATAATTTTTCGCATATTTGCTGTTCTAAGTTATTGCCGGAATCGTCGAAAGCGGAAAACAACAAGTATTCCTCGCTTTCAAACGAATCAACTTTTAAGTGAGATAATTTGAGCCAGCCTGATTTTCCCTTTTGTTCTTCAATAACCGTATTTTTAAACGCGTGGTTTGTAATATCGAATGAAAGTTCTGAAATCGGGCATTCGGCTTTAATCGCTTTAGATATTGAATATTCGCCAAGCGGATGGCTCAAACGATATAAAAATTCACCGATAGCGTTATCTCTATTTTTAGAAATTAAAAAATATTTCCCAGCGTTAATTTGTTTTAGCGGCGTTTTTACAAGATCAAATATGTATTTTTCGTCATCGAATTTTGCATAATGATTCAACGAATATTTTGTGACCGCCCAGAATAAGCGGCCGATGCGATCAAGTTTTTCCTGCGTTCCAAGCAAGTTAACCTTTAAGCGTTCATGAACGTCTTCATCGAAGTGTTCAAGTAATAACTTTCGCGTATCTTTCATTTTTATTTTTATCTGTTCGTCAAGTTCGGCCTGTAATTTTGCGAAGGCCGATTCTATTTCAACGGTGCTTCTGCATTGCTGGTAAATTTCAAGAACGCGCCGTTCAAAATCGACGCCGGATTCAATCGAGCCAAGAACATCATCGGACGCGCCAAAAAGTCCCGTGAAAAGATTGAATTTATTTTCAAGTAATTCGTAAACGCGCCTGTCGGCTTCGTTTTTTTCATTCAGAAAGTTAATAACCACGACGTCGTGTTTCTGTCCGTAACGATGACATCTTCCGATACGTTGCTCAATGCGTTGCGGATTCCATGGCAGATCAAAGTTAATTACAAGCGAACAAAATTGAAGGTTGATACCTTCCGACGCGGCTTCGGTGGCTATCATAATGCTTGAATTTTCACGAAAATGATCTATAATTGCCGTTCTGGAATCGATGCTGCGCGAACCGGAAACGCGGCCTAAATTTTTATTTTTTTCGGCCCATTGGTTATAAATAGAAGTTGAGTTCGCATCGTCGTTGCTGCCGTTAAAAAGCAACACTTTTCCGGCATATCCATTTGCTTCGAGGAA
>JAKQLT010000088.1 GCA_029567025.1 Candidatus Omnitrophota bacterium
TGATTATATTGATGAATTTATTTGCGGGCGCAGGGCATTTATTGGCACAAGATAATCATGTTGTTATGACAGGGCATCAAGCGATGTTAGGAAATACAGCGGATAGTTTAAGTGTTATTCAGCCAGCGGATTCTCTCAATATTCCTGTTGTTGCCGATTCATTAAATATGATAGGGATAGAAACACCAACGGCTCAAATCGATAGCTTGACGGCTTTGATTGTCGCAACACAACAAGAATTAAACGAATATCGCGGTATTGAATCATTCATCAAAGCCAACGATTTTAATAAGATCAGCGTTGTTAAAGACAGTTTATTAGCGGGATATATTGCTGATATTCGAACAAAAATAGCTTTAGATACAGATATTAAGATTAATGAACGTGATTCTTCAAGAACCACGTTAAATATGAATATTGGTTTCTGGTCAGCTGAAAGAAATAATCTTGTGGCGTCACGCGATAGTTTAATAGCGGTTAATGATTCTTTAACTCAAGGACAAGATTTAGAATTAAGAAAAGCTGACATTGATTCTACGTATTCTTTTGTTGAAACAACTATACAAGAATTCACGCAAGGCAAAGAAACATTGGAAGGTTTAAAAACTCAAATGCAAGATGTTCAAAAAAAATTAAGGGCTTTAGAGGTGGCACAATTTGGAAATGGGGAAATCACGATCGCTGATATTAATAGAGAAGCTGCGAAGATTGATATATTAAAATCTGAAATTGAACAAAATCAGAAGCTGTTTGGAGAAATTGACGCGGCCTTAACAAATCCGGCCTTAGATAGTTTAGACGTTCAATCTGTCCCGGATCGTCAATTAAAGAGAAATATTAATGCTATTCGAGAAAATCAAGAACAAGCTAAAGAATTGATTGCTCGACGATTATGGCAATATAACGATGAATTAGAAAGCTTAACGGAGAATAAAAATAAATTAGATATTTTAAGACAATCGTTAGAAGCCATAAGCCAATTAGTTCCGCAGGATGATTTAGATTCAACGTTGACAGAAATTGAGAAGATTAATCGATTGATTGAAAAAACAGACAGCCTTATCGTTTCTCAAACAGATAAGTTAAGGAACTTAGAAAATGAAAAATGCGTGATAGAAGGCGCTCAAAGAATTGTTAGTGAGAACAATGCGATGATTGGAGATTTGAACGAAGAAATCGGTCTTTTTGACGCGGTTTTAGCGCAAATGCGCGCGAGATTAGATCGTTTAAATGAGACGAAAATCACTGTTACTGCGGATAGCGATTTAGTTGAAAAAGCCTTAGCAAGAGTCGCTGAAATTATTAGAGCCTTAGAAGAAAAGATAAATTTTTATAATCAAGAATTAAGCAATCTTCAAAACTTAAAAATTGTTAAGCCGATTGAGTCAAAAGAAGAAACGCCTGTCGTTAAAGAACCTAAGCCAGTTGTTGTGGTGCCAAAATTAGAAAAAGCGCAAGATGTTTCGGAAAATATTGAACCTGCTGTTGTGGATACAACAAAGACAGAAGAAATAATCATTCCTCAAGGCACAACCGCCGTTGTAGCGCCAACTAAAGATAAAAATATTCAAACAAAAGGTGTAGGCGTTTTTCGTTATTTCGCGGCCGGGTTTGCTATAGCAGGCTTGATGCTTTATCGATTGTTGAACCGTAAAAATGCTTCTAAGAAATCTTCAAAAAATAATTCTAAAATAGCTTCTTTTAAAGGGCGCGTTTCTGATGATGAAAAGAAAAAATATCAAGAAATTATTGAAGAAGCGACAACCAAAGGCCGATTAAAAGATATCAATGATCCGCGTGTTTCTTTAGTTCTCGAACAAGCGAAAAATCTCATTGGCTGTTATGAAGTTAAATTGCCCAATGAAGAAGGCCGCGTGAAAATAGGCGATGGAATAAATCGCAAAAACATATTCTGGGTTCAAGTATTAGATCGCAGTCCGCCAGATGCTGTTGTTTTAGGGGAGGATATTTATCTTATTCTTAACGAAGAAGACTTAACTGGTAATCAAGTGGCCATTATTCTTGTCCATGAAATTGTTGAATGCGAAATTTTTGAAAAGAATATAGATACGGATGCTCATCAGTTTGCTGAACAGGCGCATAAGAATTTTGCCCAAGAAAACATTTTAGTCAATGGTGAGAATAATGTTAGGGGAAAGATCGTGCGCGTTTCTAAGAACTCAAAAGACGTCGATCGACGAGTTGTTGATAAAATCTTATCTCTAAGATTCTTAGAATTTTTGATGGATGCCCTTTCTGATGAAGATATTGATTTGTTGAGCGAGAAAGATAATGCCATCAAGAAATTGCTTAAAAGACAGGCATGGATTTCAGGATTTAAAAATATTTTAAGCAGCATGTCTTTAGAATTAATTAACAAAAATTATGATGTCAATTTGTTAGAGATTCTTGAGAAGAATATGAGTTCTCATATGAAAGAAGAATTAAGTGATTATAAAATTTTTGGACGATCTCTATTAGATATTATTAAGGAAAGATTAAGCGACCCTGAACATTTTGTTTTAGGCTATGAAGAAGATAATACCCAAGATGCGCTTAAAGAACGTTTAAAGGAAAAAGTAAAATCGGAAAACCTTCGTTTAAAGCGTTGCATGGATCAGATGTTAGCACGTATGAAAAGAATATTTGAAGGAAGCGCGACGTTAGCTTCTCTTCAAAAAGTTGTTGAAAGCGTTGAGTTGAAGATTAAGGATATAAACTCTGTTTTGGAAAACAATACTGATAAATGGGCGGAAGAAATTATTTTAGACTTTTTAAATAATCAATTAAATCCTATGATCGAAGCGTTCAGCCAGAGACTTGAAACGCCTTCTTTGCCCGATGCTGTTCGCGCTATGGTATCAAAGAATTTATCAGCGTTTGAAGAGTGGAAAGATTTCTTCCAAGGGGTCATCTACGAGCTTATTACGGGTTATGATTATAAAACTCCAGATCTTAAGACAATTATTCGTATCGATGCCCAGGAAAGATTAGAGTCTATTAAGCATTATTTAGAAGAATTGCGTCTTAATAATGCCAATGATATGGTTGCCGATGATGAATCTGTGATCAAAGCCATTAAACATATGATAGATATTTATATCGAAAAGACATTAAATAGCTTAAATAATTTGCTGTCTTCTCCTATAGGGGCCATGAATTATCGTGATGCGTTGTTCGATGCAGGATTGTTTAGCGCTATGGATGAATTAAAATCAGATGGCACATTACATCAATTATTAGA
>JAKQLT010000238.1 GCA_029567025.1 Candidatus Omnitrophota bacterium
GTAACAAAAAATATATCCCAGGCTCCTCCTTTCGTGGGCCACCAGGCCGGGGGCATTCTAGCTATAATTAGATACCCCCGGCTTTGGTTTTGACGTTTTATTAGGTGCACAATGGTAAGCTTATTTCTTACTGAAATCGCAAAAGATTACAATCGCGGCATTGAGGCCGTTGAATTCAAAGTGCTGGAAAAAGGCATGATGGGGAAAGTTGTCGCTTCAAAGCTCCGTGACGCTTACAGACTTTTTATTGACAAAGAAAAAATGAAGTGCGTACCGCAAATCATGTTTGTTTTGTACCATGAAATTGCCCATATTGAGCTTTTTCATTTGGGATATAAATTTTATTTAAGAGACGCAATTTTACAAGAAGCCAGGGAAAAAGAAGCCGATCATTGGGCTTTAAATAAACTTGGCATAATAGACACGGCGGGAAAACCGACAAAAAGCGATATGGCCTGCCACGAATGTCTTATTGAGAACTCACCGATGTGTTTGAAATATAAAAAATAAAAGGTCAGGACAAAACATTTATGGGGAAAATTAGTGCCTTATCCTATTTGCGGAAAATGCGGGTCAAAATTTGTTTATTCAGATCGCGATGAAATGGGCGCACGGATTATTTGCTGTTTGATGTGCGGCAACAGGATGCCAGGCACAGGAAAGGGTTTTTATATGAGCGATAAACCGAATTTAAAAGAAATACAAACGATAAGTGAAGAGACGCTAAACACGGGGAAGCAAAATATATCCCCGACGGACAGAATATGCTCGCTTTGCAAAACAAAAAAGACGATTTCACCGAAACATGACCTTTGCGGATCGTGCCTAGCCGCGAAGGGAAAAGAAAAAAGAAATAAGATTCCCTCAAAGGTTGCCAGGGTAACAGAGCAGGCGATAAAAGACAAAGGGACGGAGAAAAAAACCGCTTATATCGAAAATATGAGCATAAAAATTGACTTTACTAAATATCCGGGCATTTTAAATCAAATTCAATGTTTGGCCGACGAGCAAGTGCGGCCTGTGGATGCACAAATTATTTATTTATTAAAAAATCACCTTTCTACGCTTGAGACGTGTTGATGATTAAAAGCTGCTTATAACGCGGTTAAAATAAATTAAGGGTTTCGGAAAACGCCCTCAAATATTTAAAAATACATTGCCGATTTAGAAGAGCTAAAAGTCGGACAGGATTTTTGCGCCCTGCCATTTTTTGAATTATTTTTGACACTTTTTTCTTGTTTTTTGTTAGTGCAAAAATACGTTAGACAAAAAATGCAAGAATACGTTAGCCCCGACATCTTATGAGAAAAATGAAGATTGGTGCCGGAGGTCGGAGTCGAACCGACATGCTCGCGAGGAGCGGGGGATTTTGAGT
>JAKQLT010000008.1 GCA_029567025.1 Candidatus Omnitrophota bacterium
CTTCAAAGCTCAAGAAGTCGATTTCTTATCAGTCCGAGAGAATCTCGACAGCTCAACGGCAATAGGCCGCGTGGTCATTGGCATCATCGGCTTACTATCAGCTTTTGAACGTGAACTGACCGGCGAACGCGTGAAGGCCTCCGCGATCGCAAGAGCCAGACAAGGCAGATGGGTCGGAGGAAAACCGCCGTTCGGCTACAAACTGGTTAAGAACGGCGATCCTCTCCCAAATGGAAGGCAACCGCACAAGATCGAAGTTGATGAAATTATCGCCCCCTATTTAAAAACAATTTTCCGAATGGCCGCGGACAATAAGACATTATCGGAAATTGGATCCCTCCTCTTACAACACAAGGTGCCGACTTCCAAGAGCATGGTATGGAGAAAACAAACGGTGGCCAAGATAATCAAGAATCCATTCTACAAAGGCATAATTGCCTATTCAGGTGAAAAACATAAAGGCACTCATCTGGCCATCGTTGATGAAGATCTCTGGGATAGAGCCAATAGAGTAATTTCCGCAAAACTACCCGGACACAAGTTCTCAAAAATATCTAAGGATTATGCTAATCGGCTTAAGGGAATCGTACGGTGCGGAAAATGCAGGAGCTATTTCGTCTCAACAATAGCCCACGGCCATGGAGATAAACTCTTCTATTATTATGAGTGTAGCCGGGCAAGGCAGAAACTCGGGTGTGATGCCAAGCGGATATCCGCTACGGCATTTGATGAAGCGGTGATAGATTTCTTCAGGCGGGCGTCAGAAGATCAAGATATCCTCGTCAAATGCATGATAGGCGCGGTTAAGGACTGCACCGAAATACTGGACAGCTGTGAAAAAGAAATCAGGATAATTGAAAAGAAACTCAAGAAAAACAAGAAGGCCGCGGAAGACCTGCTCAATCTTGCGATGGAACAAAAGATCCCGAAAGGCGTGACCTATACCGAGAAAATGACCGGCCTTGAAAAAGAGATCGCCGAATTAGAAACCAAGCTATCGAAGCTTGAAGCTCAAAGACGGGCCGCGGATATCTCCGCCAACTCCGGCCAGTATTTATATCAAACCCTGCAATTTGCCATGAAATATATAGACGAATCCCCCGCTGATGCCCAGATCGGCTTATTAAAAGCCCTGATCCGGGTAATCGATATCCACGACGATCATGTGATGATGCGGCTATATGTGGGAGAACCTTCGCAGGAAATGGCCTGTCTTATAGGCCCTGAAAAGCAAGGAACCCCGCCCGATATCTCTACCGGACAGGGTTCGCCTGTGCGTCAACTATGGCGGAGAGGGAGGGATTCGAACCCTCGGACCCAGTTACCCAAGTCAACTCCTTAGCAGGGAGTTGCATTCAGCCACTCTGCCACCTCTCCAAACAATAAAATGCTATCTCTAAAAAAACTGTTTACAAAGAACTTCGCTATTCAGAAAACGTCACAACCAAAGCTTTCAGAAAAGTGACGCCACCCTCTCGGATCTCCAACAAACATAACATTATTCCTAAAACAGCCATTTATAAAAAGTTTCGCTATTCAGAAAACGTCACAACCAAAGATTTCAGAAAAGTGACGCCACTCTGCCACCTCTCCAAATATTTCTTTTAAGAAAGAACAAGATCTTTTTTAAAAACGTGCACAACTATACCAAAAAAGAATTCTAATGTAAACAACCGATCTTATTTCTTCTCTCTTTTGCTTTTAAAAAACTCTGTCATTAAAAATGCGCACTCTTTTTCTAAAACGCCTTTTTTAACTTCCATCCGATGATTTAATTTTTTATGCCGCGCAATATTAAAAATTGACCCGCACGCCCCTGCTTTTATATCTTTCGCCCCAAAACAAATTTTTTTTATTCTCGACAACACAAGCGCGCCCGCGCACATACTGCACGGCTCAATCGTTACATAAAGCGTGCAATCATAAAGCCATTTACAAGACAATGTATTCGCGGCCTGGGTTATAGCTAAAATTTCCGCATGTGCGGTTGGATCTTTAAGCGTTTCAACCTGATTATGGGCTTTCGCGATAATTTTATTTTCTAAAACAATGACTGCGCCAACCGGCACTTCATCTTTTTTAAAAGCTTCCTCAGCCTCTTTTAAGGCCTCGCGCATAAAAAAAACATCTAAAAAATCTTTTGTATTTCCCATGAGAAAAATCAATATTGTGGCAATAAAATTGTAACAGTCGTGCCTTTTTGCTCCGTGCTTTTGATAAAAATATCGCCGTCAAAGGCCTTGACAATTGAATGAACAATCGACAATCCCAATCCAGAACTTTTTTCCGGGCCTCTTTCTTTTGTGGTAAAAAACGGCTCAAAAATACGCGAAAGGACTTCTTTGGGAATCCCTACTCCTTGATCGATACAATCGATGCGAATGATTCCTTTGTCTTTTTGAAAAGATGTTTTAAGAGTTAAAACGCCACCACGTGTCATCGATTGAATAGCATTGGTAATGACATTAAACGTGACTTGTCCTAATTCCATGGGGCCAATCGATGCCAAAGGCAAGCGCTCACACAATTGCCATTGAACCTTAATATCAGAAACGTCCAGCTGATGACGAACAAGCTGAATCGTTTCTTTTAAAATCTGATTCACAGAAGAACTTTTTTCCTGCGCGCCAATCTTCTTTTTATTAAGCACCAATAATTTTTCTGTCGTCTCAAAACAATGCTTGGCTTTATCACGCATCTGGGTGATGATCGCAAAAATATCTTTATACTCTTTAAATCCAATATACTCAAAATGACGGCCCTCATATTTATCCAGAAGATTTTGACAAAATTGGAAAACGCCGCGCAAAGGATACTGCAACTCATACGTCATCCCTGATATGACATCACGCAAAGACCTGGCTTTTTCTGCCTCAAGAATAAGATCTTCTTCATGTTTTCGACGGCTGACATCACGCAACACTCCATGAATTTGAACAATACGGCCTTGTTTATAAATAGGAGATAATGTTATTTCAACAAAAATTTTTGTTCCATCATGGGCTTTAAGAGTTATTTCTTCCCCTATGACAGCAAGTCCTTTTTTTACCTTAGAAAATATTGCTAATGCCTGGTCTATCGACTCTTTCGCGACAAAACTTTTAAAATAAAATCCGCGTTTTTGCACAGAAGGAATATTCACCAACCATTGTGCAGCCTTGTTCGCGTAAACAATCTTCCCGGTTAAATCAAAAGTCACAATGCCATCGCGCGCTTGTTCGCTTAACAAAAGATGCTGTTCCTGGGCTTCTTTTAACTGCGACTGCATCGCATATTGTTTGGTAATATCCTGGCCGATAGACAAAATATATTCTTCCCCGTCTTTTTTTAAATAGACAGCCGAAACATCAATTGTATGCATCTGTTTATGCTTAACAAAACGTTGAATAATAAAATTCTGAGGCATTTGAGATTTTTTTAAGGGAATAAAATATTTTTTTTGCCACTGGGAAAAACTTATTTTGGGACTAAAAAACAGCATAACCGATTTTCCTAAAATATTTTTCTTTGAAAAACCCAAATTCTTTGCTGTGGCATCATTGATATAAACAATTCTGCCTAAAGCGTTCGTTACCATGACTTCTTCTTTAAGAAGGCCTAAGATGGCATCAAAAAAATGTTCTGGATTAAAATTTTTTGAAAATTTATTTTTACGCATTATAAAAGAATGATTTTAAAAGATATTCTTTTGAAGATTTTTGAATTTTTCATTAATTTTAACGCGCCCGACAGGATTCTTTATGTCCGCACATTGTTTTTTAGGAAACGGACAAACCTTTTGGCTATCATACGCTTCTTTTTTTTCATTTCAACGCGCCCGACAGGATTCGAACCTGTAACCCTCAGCTCCGTAGGCTGATGCTCTATCCAATTGAGCTACGGGCGCAAAATTCCATTAAATTCTTTCAGATAAGTTGCGCGCTCCCTTTAAGGGCGGCACACAAAAGATGATTTCAAAAAAAAAGCATCTATCCAAAAAACTACCCGACCATAATACGCTTCAAAAGATCATTACGATCAAAACCTAAAGCGGCAACAGCTTTATTGGCATCACGATTATAGGCGTGGCAAAAAGCTCCGATTTCTTTCATCGTTGTAATATTTCTTTCATCAAGTTTCTTTAAAAGAAATGTGCGCAATAAATGTTCTTTAATAATATCTTTCGGGGTAAAACCGGATTGTTGCGCCAAACGGTCTCGATAAACCGTGCTCGGATTAATTTGACGCGAGGTCCTAGTTTCATAGTCATATTTATACACCGACGATAAAAGAATCTTTACTTGTTCCATACCGCTTGTTTCACTCACTTCATCAATAACGCGAAAAACTTTATCCTTAACATGATAACGCTTCAGGACAATAAACACATCAATCAAATTAATAAGCATTTCAGGAATATTCATCGGCTCATTTTGTAAACGAATGATGGCCTCGCGTGAAGTCAAGGCGTGAATAGTTCCCATACAATATTTCCCCACATTACAAGCCGTAATCATATCTCGTGCTTCTTCCCCGCGAACCTCACCGACGATAATCCTTTCCGGACGCATACGCAAACTATTTTTAACCAAATCCGCCAAAGTTAAATCCTCATCACTTTCTAACCGCGAACAACTTTCTTCCAAAAAAGTATTTAATTCAAGCGTATCTTCAATAATAACCAAACGATCGGAATTAGGAATAAAACAAAAAAGAGCATTTAAAAGCGTTGTTTTACCAACGCCGGGGCCGCCAGCGATAATAATATTCGCCGGACGAATAGAAAGCCCTTCAATATAAATCCATAATTGCGCCGCGACTTCGTGGGAAAAACTGCCCTGGCGAATAAGATCAATCACGCTTAACGGTGAAACTTTTGCTTTGGTAATTGTAATCTGCGGGCCAAAAGTTGACATCGCGATATTCACGCGGCCTTCCAAATTAGGCAACTCCAAATTCATGATTTTTGAAACCTTGCTGCGTCCAGAAAATAAAAGCAACTTTTTCATAAAAAGATTGATTTCGCGCTGGCTGGAGAAACTTTTTCCCGTCGACACAAAACCCTTTTGGCTATGATGAATATAAATGGGCTTTAAATTGTTTATTGTTAAATCTTCGACATAAATATCGCATAAAATATCCGTGACAATGCCGTAAGAAAGAAAATTACGAATAAATTTTAGACGTGTCGATTGATCCTGCAGATCGTGTTGAATGCTCTCAAATCCTCCTTCTTTAAGCAATTTCAACAAAGCAACATCAACCAAATCTTCTTTTTCGGTCTGTGGCTGAAGCAAAGTCAACTGGCCTAACAAACGATCGGCCAGCGCTTCTTCTAATTCAAAATATTTTGATACTTTCGTATGCGGCATAATATTATTAATATTAAATTAATTTTTATAATAATGTAGCATTGAATAGGAACATTGTAAATCGCGATTTTATGATTTTAAATAAAACTTGGTTATTTTTCTTTAGGATTCGTTAAAACAACCGCGCTTTTATTAATATCCAAATATTTTACGGCTAACGCTTTTATCGCTTCGGCTGTTATTTTATCAATAGACGCACTGTAAGTCTCATAGTTTTTAAACCCTAAACCGAAAAACTCATCCGCGCTGGCTTTTGAAGACCACGAAGCATTTGTTTCTAATCCTAATAAAAATCGTCCTTTCAAGTATTCTTTTATTTTGTTTAATTCTTCCTCCGGAACTTCCTGCGAACGCACCTCTTCGAATTCTTTTAACAAAGATTCTTTAACTGCGCCCAAATTCTCAGGCGTTGTTAGAATATAAAAATGTATCAATCCCATATCAACTCCGGCGCTATAACTGCCGCCTAAAGAATACGCTTTGCCTAATTTTTCACGAATACGCTGAAACATCCTTCCATTAAAAGAAGATCCTAAAATTCCTGTTAAAACTTCAACGCCATAACGATCTTCGGCAAACATGTCCGGACCCTGGAAACCAAACGCCAGCATGGCTTGATCTTTAGGCATAAAAAATTGTTTTTCTCTTTTTGTCTCTGGAGGCACTTCTTTAAAAATTTTTAAAGTAACATCCTTTTTTGCTATCTTGCCAAATCGTTTTCTTAATTCTTCGATTATTGACTTAGAATCAATATCACCAAAAACAGAAATAACTATTTTTTTAGCATCGATAAATTTAAAATAAAAAGACTCCGCATCTTTTTTTGTAATTCTTTCTATAGTTTCCAAACTCCCTTCGGCCTCAAAACGCGCGGGATGCGTTAAAAATAACAATTTTCTTAACTCGCGATTTGTTGCTTGAAATATGCTGTCATCTTTCGATTTAATAACCGCCTTAAGACGTTCTTTTTCTTTCTCTAATTCCTCTTGAGAAAAGACAGGATTCTTGAAAATATCCTCCAAAAGATCAAGGCCAGCCAAAAAATCATCGGAAACGCACTCTAAACTGATACCAAAATTATTTCTTCCGGAAGAAGCGGATAATCGTAATCCTAAAGAATCCATCAATTGAGAAATCTGTTGCGCATTTCTTGACACAGTCCCTTTTGTTAAAAGATTGGCCGTGAGATTCGCCAGCCCGTTTAATTCTTGAGGTTCTTGCGACATCCCGCCAGGCATTAGAAGATTCATTGCCACAGTCGGGAAAGTATGATCTTCGCGCAACAAAACAACAATGCCATTGTCTAAAACGACCTTTTGAATTTCTGGCGTTGCTATCTTTTTTCCTTGAAACGATTCTTTTTCTTGTTTCTGCGGCTTTAAAACAACCGTTGTAGCAAAATCTTTGTTTAAATATTTTTGCGCGACGCGTTTAATATCCTCTGTTTTTAAATTCTGAACGGCCTTAACATATTTTTCTGAAAAACGATAATCTCCCGTAAAGGCCTCATAAATCGCCTGAAGGCCGGTCACGCTTGATGACGTTTGCTGATCCAAAATATACTGCGCTAAAAAATTCTTCTTTACTTTATTAAGCTCCTGCGAGGAAACATTTTTTTTAATTTTTTCTACCTCTTCCCAAAAAACGCTTATAACTTTTTCTAATTTTTCCTCAGCTAACAAAGCATTAACACTAAAAAAACCTTTATCCATCGGCGTATAATTAGAGGCAGAGATAGAATAAACCAACTTTTCTTTCTGATAAAGACGCTCATACAAACGCGAACTTTTTCCTTCACCTAAAATCGAGGATAAAACATCAAGCGCAAAAAGATCCTCATGAAGAACATTAACGCCTTGAAAAGCTATTGCCAGACGCGTCAAAGGCGTCGGATACTCTTCTGTTAAAAATCTTTCAGAAATTTGTTGCGGCTCAATAGGTAAATGACGAGGCCTGTCCATTTGCCTCTCAAAACCATAAAATGTTTTTTTAATTTTTTCTAAAATCTCCGCAAGGTTTATCTGCCCGGCGATTGAAATAATCATATTCTGAGGAGCGTAAGCTCTTTTATAATATTTTATCGCATCCTCACGCGTTAATTTTACGAATAAACTCTCATATCCAATAATCGGATGACGATACGGATGATTTAAATAAACATTACTGAAAATCATTTCATTTAATCGCCTATCCGGATTATCATTATGCATTCGTATTTCATTAACAATGACCTCTTTCTCTTTTTTAAATTCTTCCGCGTCAAAAGTCGCATTCATTAACATATCGGACAAAACATCAAGGGCTATATCAAAATTCTGATACGGAACAGATACCGTAAAAACGATATGATCTTTATTAGTGGAGGCGTTAATGGTTCCTCCAACGGATTGAATAAGCGCGGGGATCTCTCCTACTTTTCTTTTTTCTGTTCCTTTAAAGACCATGTGCTCAACCAAATGCGATATCCCAGCGCCTAAAAATTCATCTTCTGTGGCCGAACCAGACTTAATAAATCCATAAACCGAAACACTCGGACTTGTCGGCATTGAGCTGATAAGAACTGTCAAACCATTATCCAAAACATGCTTTTCAGAATAAATATTTTGCGAAAAACTTAGGCGAGGAAAAAGCAAAAAAGAAAAAAAGAAAAAACTAAGAATTTTCTTAAGCATAAAATTAGTTATTGGGCTCGTGATATTTTTCAAGGAGTTTACGAATATCATTATCCGCGTTACGAGCTATCTGCGCGCAAATAAAAATAAGCAAAGAAAATTGCCAACAATCTTCCGGGCCGGCAATCAGCCCTGAATGAGTATTTTCCTGTTCTTGCAAAATCTTTTGATAATTTTTTATCGCACCTGATAATTTCCCCTCAAAAATATCCAAGGAGTGCGTTTTATTGTCATAATGAAAAGACGGCAACGTGATTCCTCGAATGAGAAGAAAATTAATAAAATTATTATCATTGAATTTTTCTTCGCCGTCAAAATCAAACCCTTCAAAAAAAGGATTTAAAGGCGGCACAACCAAAGAGGGTTTTTCAATTACAACTTCTCCGCGGCGCACAACCGTATCGCCTAAATTAACAGAAGATTCGGACAATAAAATATACGGCACGCGCGTTTCAGAAAACACTTTAAGCGCTTGAATACGGGAACGTAAAATTTCCGTTTCTTTTAAAGCCTTATTCCATAATGCTTCAATGTCCATAAATTATTTATGATATTTTGATGGCCTAAATAAAAAATCTCTATTTGTTCCTTAATCTCAACAGCCCTGGCATGAAAAACTATTATTTCATTCTATCCTTTTACGAAAAAATCCAACAACAACATCTGCGATTCCTAACAAAAAAGCTATTATCATTAAAATAACACTTTTAATATCAATCGCTTCTTTTTCAATTAAAAATTCTTCTTTAAGGTGAAAGGCGATTATGAGAATAATCATCCATATAAACAACTTATACTCTTGACTTTTGAAATACCTTTTAAAACTTGGCGCCCATTTTTCTCCCTTTTTAAAAACAAAAAACGTCGGGAGAAACGGCGGAACAGCCCTACAATAATCGA
>JAKQLT010000049.1 GCA_029567025.1 Candidatus Omnitrophota bacterium
AACAACGCTCACGAACATTAAAACCGAAGCCCATAATAAAATAGTTTCAAATGCCATAAGTGAATTCTGTTTTTACCTTAACCAATTCAATTTTTTTGCATAACTTCTTAATCAATCTGCATCTATCAACGCCTCCGCCAAATCCGCCATGCTGTGTCTATAAGGTAGACAACGGCCATCCGTAGGTTATCAAAAAGATTTTTTTCATAGAATAGTTAATGCTTTTTGTTCAGAGCAACATTGTTGATAAATCCTTTAAATGTTAGAAATAATCCGGTGAGAAATAATACGCCGAGAAAAAAATTAATTTCTCCAAGGGTAAGTGATTCTTTTCCTGTTGAGAGAGTGCCGATATTTTTCGGTATTTCTTCATAAAGCGTGTTGATAAATATTAAATTGATACTTGTCAGCCATAACGTGAGAATCCCAAAAGTAGATAAATCATTGTTCGGATATTTTTTAGAGAAAAATAAGACTGTTGCAAAAGATAAAGCCGCCAATAGAAGAGAAAGACTGATGATGAAAAAAGATTTAAGAACTATTCCTAAAAGAGTAATCCATAAAATGCCGCCTAAAATAGCGCCTAAAGAACCATAAATGAGCCCGAGTTTTTTATTGTCGATCATAATACCTCCTTCATAGTTAATGAACACTTGCGCCGTACCACTTCGCGCAAGGTGTAAGTTCCTTGTTAATGAACACTTGCGCCGTACCACTTCGCGCAAGGTGTAAGTTCCTTGTTAATGAACACTTGCGCCGTACCACTTCGCGCAAGGTGTGCGATATTTCTAAATAATTCCTGCGGCTAACAGCAGTGCAATAACAAAAAGCATAACTGAAATAATGATCTGGACCGCGCGTAAGGTTACTTTTTTCATAAATTTACTTCCGAGAAAAACGCCGAGAAAAGCAAACAGGATCGCAGGGATAATAAAAGAAAGATATTGGGTATATTGAGAGTTCAGCAGATATCCTCCATAAACAAAAAGTCGTGAAAAGTCCACCAGGCAGGCAATCATCACTCCGGTAGCGATAAAATGTTCTTTGCTTAATCCGCATTTAAGTAAAAAGACGCTGCGCAGCGCCCCTTGATGGCCGGATAATCCGCCGAAAAATCCGCTTAAGAGG
>JAKQLT010000053.1 GCA_029567025.1 Candidatus Omnitrophota bacterium
CGCAGTTTGTAAATTTGACGCTATTGTTATTGATAAAAAGACGGGTCTTCCTTCTGTCGATGAAAACAAATGCGTGGCTTGTGGGGCTTGTGTAAAAGCTTGTCCTAAACGACTTGTAGAATTACGGAAAAAAGGTAAAAGAATTTTTGTTAGTTGTTTAAATAAAGATAAAGGACCGTTAACAAGAAAGGCCTGTAAAATTGGTTGTATCGCTTGCGGTAAATGCGCGAAAGAGTGCCCTTTTAATGCTATCATTATTGAAAATAATTGCTCCTATATCGACGAAACCAAATGTCAACTATGTCAAAAATGTATTTATGTCTGTCCAACACATGCGATTAAGGAAGAGAATTTTAAATGATAAAAATAAAGACTTTTCCTCAAGGAGGAGTTCATCCCCACGAACATAAAATATCCAAAGATAAAAAGATTGAATTTTTATCTTTACCAGAAACTGTTTCTATTCCTTTATCGCAACATATCGGAGCTCCGGCAGAGTCGCTTGTCCAGCCAAATGATAAAGTCAAAGTCGGGCAACTTATTGCCAAAGCAACTGGTTTTGTTTCAGCCAATATTCATTCGTCGGTTTCAGGCACTGTCCAAAAAATCGAACCTGTTATGGATGTCAGCGGATATAAAAAACCAGCGATTATTATTAAAGTTGAAGGAGATGATTGGCAAGATTCAATTGATAAAACAATAGCAATAAAAAGAGAAATTACTGCGACATCCGAAGAAATAAAACAAAAAATCCAAGAATCTGGCATTGTTGGTTTAGGCGGCGCTACTTTTCCATCGCATATCAAACTTTCTATTCCTGCTGGAAAAAAATTAGAATATTTAATTATCAATGGCGTTGAATGCGAGCCGTTTTTAACATCCGACCATCGTCTTATGCTTGAAAAAGCAGAAGAAATTTTTATCGGTATTCAACTTTTATTAAAAGCCCTTGGCATCAAAAAGACTTTAATCGGTATTGAAAACAACAAAAAAGATGCTATTGCCATTTTTGAAAAGTTATCCCAGCATTATAGCGATATCAAAATTTTTGCATTAAAAACACAATATCCGCAAGGAGGAGAACGCCAGCTTGTCAAGGCCTTAACAACAAGAGAAATTCCTCCAGCGCCTAAAGGGC
>JAKQLT010000059.1 GCA_029567025.1 Candidatus Omnitrophota bacterium
GGCTTAATGAGGAGATCAGCCCGGAAGAATACGCCAAGAAGAAAGACGATCTGTTAAAGGAAAAGCAGAAATACGAGGAGTTGATCGGTGATACGCAAGCAAGGGCTGAAACGTGGCTGGATCGGGCGGATAAGGCGTTTATGTTCGCTCAAACGGCTCAAGAACGGTTCAACACGGGCACGTTGGATGACAAGCGGTATGTTCTCTCGTGTTTAGGTTCGAACCTCGTCCTGTCGGGCAAGAAACTGCGGTTTCAGGTCGATGAATGCCTCGCTTTGTTCGAACGTGTGGCCCCAGACGTACAAAGCCTCCACAACCGGTTAGAACCGACGCAAGGCGTTGATTCTATTACAGATTGGGAGGCTTTATATGCTTCAAATAAAAAATGGGGTGGGTGACGGGATTCGAACCCGCGACCACAAGAGCCACATTCTTGTACTCTAACCAACTGAGCTACACCCACCATAAGGAATAGAAAAAATAAAAGTCAAAAATACCGAAAACTTTTACTTTAATAACGTTGAAAAAAGGCAGAATAAATATCTCTAACAAAAACGGAACGTATTTTATCATAAAAAATTCTATCAACAACAACTTCTTTTACAAGCCCAAAAATTTAAAAAAATTTTTAAGGTCTTTGAATATCACCCTCAAAATTTATTTTGTTGATCTGAAAATCCGTCAAGGTCGTTGCAAAAGAAAAGCGGACATCTCCCGCGACGCCCCAATCCGATACAGCATTTAAAATCGCGGCCTGCCAAGAAGACGCTAAAGAATTTTCCTGTTTTATATTCTGAAATCCTAACGGCATCTCCCTTAAAGAAAAATGGCCCGAAACTGTCATCCTATTATTTTCTGCAACGGCGTGCGCGCTTAATTTTACTTTTCCTGACGGAATCAAGACATGCATCACGCTGTCTAAATCTTTTTTAACGCCATTAACCCAGCCAAAACTTTCTATTTGGCTTTGAGAAAAAAACATTCCGTCTTTGACAAAAACGCCGGAAAAATGATACGCGAGCTTACGATCACGCACCGGCCAAGCTATATGTTTAATCTGCGCATTAATAGCATCCATCTGCCACAAATCTTTACCGTCTTTTTTATAAAAAATTTTTCCTTCGTGCGCTAAAAGAGCGTCGATAAAGATGGGAATTTCTAAGGATTGTTGCCGGATAACATTAAAAAAATTAACAGGCGAAATAAAATTATTTTGTTCGGAAGAAGAGCCGCCGTTCGGCAAGGGAACATCTTTTCGAATGACTAAAACGGGCTTATCAAAAACAATAGATAAAAAATGCCATTGACGTTTATAAAAATCAAAAAGGTTGGCTTGAATACTTATTTTCTGGCATTGAAAAAAGTCCCCAATGGCCAGATAAGAAGACTTTAATCCAAAAGGAAAATCATATCTTAAATCTCTAATAATCACATCCTGGCGAAAAGCCTTCTTGAGAATGGTGGTGAGAAGTGTTTCCCCATAAAAACGAATATAAAAAGAAATAAGAGTTAAAAAAACAAATAAAAAGATGAGGAAAATGAAAAAGATTTTTCGAAATAACTTCATAAGTTTATGATACGTTGATGCTGATAAGGATGGCATTTTAAATCCAAACGACCCTGTCCCTAAAGGGATGAGGATGCGATCAAACGACCCCGAGAGCAAACAGCCCTCGGGGGCAAACCAAACGACCCCGTCCCTAAAGGGATGGGGATGCGATCAAACGACCCCGAGAGCAAACAGCCCTCGGGGGCAAACCAAACGACCCCGAGCCGATTCGAACGGCTGACCCACAGCTTAGAAGGCTGTTGCTCTATCCAACTGAGCTACGGGGCCGATTACATCTTAATATTTCCCAGAAAAATCGGCTCCATACTTGTTTCAACTCAATCTTTCCTCAATAAACAAGTACGGGGCCTATCATTAAAATCTTAACATCCCCAGAAAAATCGGCTCCATACTTGTTTTAACTTCATCTTCCCTCGATAAACAAAAACGATAAGCCGATTTCCAGAAATATCCTAAAAATAAAAAGAGCAATTACTTATATCAAAATTACCTTGATATGTAAAGCGCCCTCTTCTTCTTTTTATAAAAATTTGTATTTTTTTAATCACAAAATGGGCAGGTCAATTGGTCGGGGAGGAGGGATTCGAACCCACGACCCCATGCTCCCAAAGCACGTGCGCTAGCCAACTGCGCTACTCCCCGATATTTTTTGAAAAGTGGTCAGCAGTATAACATGAGACATTTACTCGGTCAAGCGGCAAACTTTAACAAAATAATAAATTCTTAAGATTTTCTCTATTATTTTTAAATTGCTTTTTTCTTTTTACTGATATAATAGCTCCCATGAAAAAAAAGATTATTTTTATCTTCCTCATTCTTTTTATTTTAGGCGCTGTTATCTTTTTTTATATCAATGAATTTTTCCTGAAAGGGAAAATCAAAGATGTCATCGAACAAAAAATAGCGGAAGCTATATCGCGTCGCATAACCATCGAGGAAATCGGATTTCGCCTTCCTGCCGAATTGACGGCGACAAATATCAGAATTTATCAAAAAGAATCTGTTGACGACCTTTTTGCATCGATGGACAATCTTTCCGTCAACATCATTCTTCCCGCGATTCTTTTTAATAAAAAAATCATCATCTCTTCTATTAAAGCCATTCATCCAACTGTTTATCTGATAAAAGAATCGGCGCAAGATTGGAATTTTTCTGATCTTCTTCAATTAACCAACAAAGAAAATCCGCCGAAACAAGATGCACCTTTGAATATTTTAGTAAGAAAAATCTCTTTGAAAAATGGCTTTATTCATATTCAAGACAAATCGCGCGAAACACCTTGGGAAAGTTCTTTCGAAAATATTAATCTCGAGGCAGGATTATCTTTAACCGGCCAGCTCAATTACAATTTAAGCGTGACAATTCCCAAAACAAAAGGCGATCTTCAATCTAAAGGGTCTTATAGTATCGCTACTAATAATTTTTCTTCTCAATCATCCTCTCATAATATTTATTTAAATGATTATCTGCCTCTTATAACATTACCTGTTCCCGTTAAACTCAAAAGCGCAATTTTTCATTCCGAAGGCATACAAGTGTCTTATAAAAATAATGCTATGGAAGCCAACGGAGAAATTATTTTAGACCAATTAGACGCTCGTTTAAATAATGAACAAGACATCAGAGGCAACATAGCGATTAACGCCCTATCTTTAAAAATGGAAAAAGAAAAAATCCAGGCCAAAGGAATTATAAAAATCAATGCCGCGCGTATTTTTCTCAATCAAGAAACAGGATTGGAAGGCGACCTCAGCGCTGATATTGAAGGCCTCCAATACGCGCCTAACAATATTTCTTTTAAAGGAAATCTATCGCTTAAAAATACCGCCTCTTCTCGTTTGCCTTATATTCAAATCAATAAAAATCAAATATTAAAAGCGTCCCTGGAAGGCCTCAATATTGACATCCATTTAAAAAATAATGATCTTTCAGGCAAAGCGGATATTCTCATGAAACCTTTTTCTTTACAACTCAACCCGGACACACATCTTCAAGGAGAATTTTCCGCAAAAATTAATTCCGTCAAGACAACAGACCTTTACAAAAACATCTTCATTGAAGGAGACCTTTTTCTTGATAACGCCTTAGCGGAAATCGCAGAAACGCAAAAATTAGAAGGATCTTTTAAGGCGAGTTCTTTACGTTTAATGGTCAAAGATAAAGATATCGAATTATCCAGTAATCTCACCGCTCAAAATCTTAACGCGCAAATAACCAAAGACCAACTGCTAAAATGCGATCTTTCCACCCAAAATACAAAAGCCTCTGTCAAAGGCGATGACATTGCTTTACAAACAAGCCTTGATATCAAAAATATCTTCTTTTCTTTTGGCAAAGACCAAACTTTTCAAGGCAATATTTCTTCACCACAAACCATCATTTCTCTTAATAAAGGATCGCTGACAGCAAAAACAACCCTTAATATCACAAATGGCGTTGGAATCATAGGACCGCAAAAATTTGAAGGCAATCCCAATTTAACGCTTGTATACAAATCCGACCCTGCTAAAACAACGCCTCAATATTCAGGAACACTTTCTTTAAATGCTGTCCGCGCCTCTGGCTTGCCCACCATTGGAGCGATAAGCAACTTAACAGCTATGATATCTTTTGACCAAGATCACCTCGAGACACAAAAACTGACCTTAAAGACAAATAATATTTCTATTGAATCGTCGGGCATTGTGCGTAATTTCCTTAATCCTTTTTTAGATATTAAAATAAAAACCGGCGATATTATTATAGAAGACATTGCAAAACTTTTTCCGGACGTTCTTAAAAATGCCGGTGTCACTATCAAAGGCCTCCTGACATTAACCGCTAACTACAAAGGGCTTCTTCAAAAACCTTTAGACGCCGACGCGCAAGTGATATCCCAGCTCAAAAACGTTTTTGTGTCTTCTGATAAATTGCCATCGCCGATTGCCAACTTGTCAGGAGAAATCAATTACCAAAAAAATCTTTTAACTTTAAAAAATGTCGGCGGTTTTTTTCAAGACAAACGATATAACATTACCGCGGAGGTCAAAAATTTCTCACAACCTGCCGTCAAGATAGATATTCTATCGGATGATATCAAGGCCACAGCTCAAATAACCGTTGCCGGTCAGAATATCCAAATAGCCACATTAAAAGCAAATTATTTAAATTCTTCCTGCGATCTCAAGGGCGATATTTTCCTTAAAAATAATGCTGAACCCACTATCGATATGCGCGGTATTCTTAACGTAAATATCGCGGACTTACGTAATTTTTTACCCGCCAATATCAAAGAACAACTTTATCAACTGAAACCTTTAGGAACGCTTTCCATTGACGGCACTCTTAAAGGCGCGCCGACAAATTGGACAAATTGGCATCTATCCTTTAAAGCCACGTCCGCTCGATTTTCTGTGATGAATTACGCGATAGAAAATATTAAAATCGATTTTACGCAGAAAAACCAAGCTATCGACACAGCAACGCTTAATGCGACAATTTATGGCGGAAATTTCAATATGGCGCTGGTTTCTGATTTATCCCAAAACACGCTCCCCATAAAAACATCTATGACGCTCGAAAATTTAGATTTGACTCTTTTACAAAAAGACGCGAAAACACCGATAAAAAATTTAGCAGGGCTGATGTCGGCGGCGCTTCAAGTCAGTGGCCCCATCTTAGATCAAAACAAAATAAAAGGCGCGGCTAATTTATCAATTGTTGATGGAAATTTAGGGCAAATTATTCCTGAATTTCGTAACACAATTTTTAATGCGGCTTCAGCGGATTTTACTATTCAAGACGGGAAATTCAAAACAGAAAACGCGACGATCAAAAGTAATATGCTGGATCTTAAAGCCAAAGGATGGATTGATTTTGCAAAAAATATTAACTTCGATATTGCGCCATCTTCTAATCAACCAGCCGGCGACGAATCAGGAAGAATGAAACTCTCTCTCCCCGCTCTTTTAGAAAAAGGATTTGTGATTAAAATCACAGGTTCGATAGACAATATCAAATATAAACTCGAACCTATTCCAATGAAAATTCTTGAAAATACCACAGGGACTGTAACAGATGTGATTAAAACAGGAATTAATATTCTTGAAGGACTTTTTTAGCCTTTTGTAAAGCCCGCGCGCGATGAGAAATTTGCGCTTTAATGGCAGGATCAAGCTCACCAAACGTTTTGTTATAACGCGGAATAAAAAATAACGGATCATAACCAAAACCGTTTTTACCACGATGGCGTTTCTCAATCAATCCCAAACAGCTTCCAGAAACAACCTTTAAAAAACCTTTTGTATCGGCTAATGCAATAAAACAACGATACCGCGCTTGACGTTTTTTAAAAGGTACGTTTTTTAATTCTCGAAGAAGTTTTAAATTATTTTTTCTATCGGTCGCGTTTTCTCCCGCGTAACGGGCGGAAAAAATTCCCGGACGATTATTTAATGCTTTTATTTCAATACCGGAATCTTCACCCATAACAAGTTTTTTTGTATAAAAAGCGATCGTAACTGCTTTCTTAATCGCGTTCTGAGCAAAAGTTTTCCCGTCTTCTACAATATTTGGCGCGTCGGGATAATCAGCTAACGAAGTGACACGAAATCCTAAATCTTCTAAAAGACTTTTGATTTCTCGCATTTTTCCCTGATTTTTTGTCGCCACCACAATTTCTCTCATAACATTAAAATTTTATTCCTTTTAATATTCCTTTTTGAATAGTCATCAACTGTTCAACGCCTTTTTGCGCCAAATCTAAAAGTCCGTCCATTTGTTTTTTAGAAAAACTCCCTTTTTCCGCGGTACCTTGAACCTCCACAAATTGTTCTTTTCCTAACATAACGACATTCATATCCATTTGCGCGTTGGAATCCTCATCATACTTTAAGTCCAATAAAAGAGTATTCTCAACTATCCCGACGCTAACCGCCGCCACATAATCTTTGATAGGAATTCTTTGAATTATTTTTTGTTTCTTCATTTTATCCAAAGCCAACACCAGCGCCACAAATCCGCCGGTAATAGATGCCGTGCGCGTTCCCCCGTCGGCTTGAATCACATCACAATCTATTTTAATCGTATTTTCACCGATCTGATTCATCTCAACCACCGCGCGTAAAGACCGTCCGACTAAGCGCTGAATTTCATGCACACGGCCTGAGGCATCATTGCGTTTAATGCGGGATGAACACGAACCCGGAAGCATCCCATATTCAGCGGTTACCCAGCCTTTTCCTGTTCCTTTTAAAAATGGCGGAACCGTATTTTCAACCGTCGCGGTACAAATCACTTTTGTTTCTCCGCATTCAATCAAACAAGACCCGGCAGGATGTTTGAGATAATCTTTTGTTATTTTAATAACGCGTAATTCATTTGGTTTTCGTCCATCAGAACGTTTCATAACGTCTTCCTTTCTTAAACTTTACAATTTATTTACGACGATATTCCGCGCTCACCGTTGTTTCAATGCCGCCGCGCGGAGCCACAATACCTTTAACCCGAGCAGAATAAGGCTGGCAAGCTTTCACGATATCATCCAAAATATGATTAACCAAATGTTCATGAAAAATACCCACCGAGCGATACGCGACTAAATATAATTTAAACGACTTTAATTCAAGACATGTTTTACGCGGCACATACTCAATATGCAATGTCACAAAATCCGGCAATCCCGTTTTAGGACAAATACACGTACATTCATTTGTCGTTAAATAAACCGTGTATTTTCTATTCGGATATTGATTTTTCCAAACCTCAATATCCGGCATTTTTAAGGAACGAATATTATTTTGAAGATCTTCGTAAGATGATTTTGAGACCATAAGATGGCTCCTTGCTGTGTTTATCGAATTTTTAAAATTTTATGAACCTGTGGGATAATCCGCACATTTGTCAAAGTCTTTTGACACATCTGGTGATACTCCAAACATTTCTTAAGAGCAAGAACATTTTCTTTATAATTCGGCTGTAAAATAAAAGGAATACGTTGATCAATCGCGTCAATAATACTAATCGCCTTTCGCACATCTTTTACCTGCGTGTCTTTTGAAATAACCGCTTTGACAAAAACTTTTTTTGTGCGCGCGATCTTTAAAAACTCTTTATGCTCTTTCCAATAAGCCTTTGATTTCGTTGAGCTCGGCAACTTAAAGTCCATAGACACAATATCAATATTTTTAATAATTTTTTGAAGCTCTTGGTATAAAATCCCATTCGTTTCTAAATACGTTTTTAAACGCATTTTTTTTATATAGGGCAGTAATTCTTTAATAAAATCGCTCTGAAGCAGTGGTTCGCCGCCGGTCAAGCTCACAGAATGACAGCCCGAACGTAACACAAAAATTTTTTTAAAAACATCTTCTATCGTGTATTTTTTTACTTTCTGATATTGAGCCGGCGTATCGCACCAACAACAAGCTGCCTGGCATCCCCCAAATCGCACAAAAACTTGTTTGGTCCCGACATACAGGCCTTCGCCTTGAATAGAAGAAAATATTTCTGTTATCGTCGCTTTCATCATTAACATAATGCGGGATCTATTATCTGCAAGGATTCAAATCCTTTGTGACGCAAACGGCAACTATCACAAACGCCACAAGGTCTTGGACCTCCTTGATAACAGGACCAAGTTAAATGATAAGGAACTTTTAATTTTAGCCCCAGCTGGACAATTTCTTTTTTTGTTTTAGAAATAAGAGGCGTTATAATTTTTATTTCCTTCCCTTGTGTCCCAACCTTTAATCCTTTTTTTAATGCTTTCTGATACGCCTTAAAAAATGCTGGACGACAATCCGGATAGCCAGAATAATCAATTGCATTCGCCCCGATAAAAATCACACGCGCGCCAATCGTCTCGGCGAAAGATGCGGCAAAACTTAAAAAAATAATATTACGCGCCGGCACATAAGTCGTTGGGATTTTTTTAACATCTATCGATCGTCCTTGAGGAATTGCGATTTTCTTATCTAATAACGATGACCCTTCCCACGGCAAAGAAATACGGACAATGTGACAGTCGCAATGCGCGCGTCGAGCTATTTTCTTTGCGATAAGCACTTCTTTATGATGGCGCTGTCCATAATCAAAAATCAAACAAAAAACTTTATAGCCTCGACGCTGGGCCCAGTAAAGGGTTGTCGTTGAGTCAAGACCGCCGGATAATAATAAAACCGCTTTTTTCATTTTAAGCATAATAAATGACGCTGGAGGTGTCCGATTCCCAAACACGGACCTTACCGACTGATAACGGAGCGATAATTTTTCCAAATTGTTCGTAAATATAACGGGCTAAATTTTCCGTTGTAGGATTATTGATTTTAAAAAAATCTAATTCATTTAAACAGACATGGTCTAAGGTGGATAAAAAATCGTGAAGCTTCTTTTTTAATTCTGTAAAATCCGCAACCATGCCTAAAGAATTTAAATGCGTACCGTTTATGGTTATCTCAACATGATACGTATGGCCATGAAGCGTTTCACATTTTCCTTTATATTCCCGTAAAAAATGAGCGGCCGCAATGGCATCTTTAATCACGAGTTCATACATACATTTTCCTCCCTTATTTATCCGCAACCAATTCGACGTGTATCGATCGGCCTAAAAATTTTTGCGCAATGGCCTGAAAATGCTGAGGACGATCGCTAATGAGAAATTGATATTGCGCTTTTTTCCCTTTTCTATTCTTAGAAATTATTTCTAACACCCTTTTAACCTCGCCGGCAACTTCATAAGCAGAATCAACCAAATAAACTTTTTTCCCCATTACCTGTTTAAGAACATTTTTTAATAGCGGATAATGCGTGCATCCTAAAATAAGAGCGTCCACGCGCGCTCTTTTTAAACTTTTCAAATATTCTTCAGCCAAATCAACCGCGAATTTCTTATGCATCCATCCTTCTTCGACCAACGGGACAAACAAAGGACATGCTTGACTAAAAACCTTAACACCCGAATCAAAATACTTAATGGCTTTATCATAAGCATAACTATTGACTGTCGCTGACGTAGCGATAACGCCAATCCGTTTATTTTGAGTCATCTCAACCGCTTTACGCGCGCCGGGATCAATAACGCCGACAATAGGAATATCAAATTTATTTTTTAAAACCTCCAGAGCATAACTCGTCGATGAATTACACGCCACAACAATCATCTTCACATGACGTTTTAACAACACTTCCGCATTTTCAATAGAAAAACGAATAATCGATTCTTTAGATTTCGTCCCATACGGCACACGCGCCGTATCGCCAAAATAAATCAAATCCTCAGCGGGAAGCTGTCGCATTAACTCTTTAACAACCGTCAGACCTCCAAAGCCAGAATCAAAAACACCAATAGGACCACCAGGATTAATTATTCGCATAAGAAACAATTCCTTTCCCAATCCCTTCAATAATTTTTTGTTGATACGATGCTTTTTTTAAAGACCGCTCTTCTTGTTTATGAGATAAAAAACCTACTTCTATTAAAATAGCGGGAATCAGCGTATTACGCAACACATAAAATTGCGCATATTTAACCCCACGATTAACAGCGCGTGTGTATTGAATAGATTCTTTAACAATGTTGCGGGCCAAGGCCTCAGATTCCGCTTGCTTATAAGTATAAAGCATATCGGAAACAATCTCCCTTAAAGGTTGATCGGGTGATTTTCCCGTGACTCTTTTTAAAAAGGTTCTTTCATGAGAAAGAAGCTGTTCTTCCCCTTTTTGTTCTTCACTCAAATCTTTTAAAGAAAAAACTTCAATGCCTTGGACGCGCTTATTTAAAGACGCGTTCGCGTGAATGCTGATAAAAAGATCTGCGTCTATATTAGCGCTTATTTCACTGCGTTCTTTTAAGCTTAAAAAGCGATCATCGCCACGTGTTAATTGAACTTCAAAGCCCTCTTTCTCCAAAAAATTTTTTAATCCACGCGCAATAGCCAATACAATATCTTTCTCATAAGTCTTATCTCCTCCAATAGCTCCCGGATCATGCCCGCCATGCCCGGCGTCAATGATAATCTTTTTAACTTTTAAAATCTTATAATCGGTATCGTCCTTGATTTTAACTCGAACATGTATGACAATAAATTGTAAAAAATCCCTTGGAAGAACGACTAAACTCTCACGCAACACAACAGGAGCGCTTAAAAAAATTTTTTTATCACCGACAAACATAACTCGGCTTCCGAGCAAAAGACTTATCTCGTTATTCTTATCGGAAAAACGTATGGTTTGGCTGACATGGTCCCATTCCCAAGATAAGCCATAATGCTGACAAAAATCTTTTAAAAAAATTTCGTTCTTTTTTTCTACAATTGTTCTGCGCTGTACTGTGGCGCATCCACTTAAACTTAAAACTATTAAAATAATAAAAAAAAGCGCGCGTTTAACGAGCATAAGGCCCTACATCTTCTGTAATAAATTGAGGCGTCACGAAAATAATAACCTCTGATTGACGGGTATCCATTTTTTGCGTCTGAAAAACCGTTCCTAACAAAGGAATGCTACTTAACACAGGAAATTTCTTCGTGGATTGAACATCTGTCTTTACAAAAAATCCTCCTAAAACTAATAAGGAACCTTTGGGGATTCTAACTTCTGGAAAAGTTGTCAATTTGTTCCTATGCGGCTGAAAATTTAAGACCACGTCTTGATCACGGGTTGCGATATAATTGAAAACAACAGAGAAATTCTCCGAAGAATTTAAAAACACCTCGTCCTTGTTTTCATGTAAAAGATCAATTTTTTTCTGAGGCTGAATCATAACAGGAAATTTTTCGTCCTTGCTCATTTCCTGCGACCCTTTAAAAAGAGTACGCATCGTACCAACAGTTTCAAGTGCCTCAATCAAAACAGGATAATCTTCCACTAAAACAATGCCCCATTTTAAAACATCCAACGATTGGTCTTGCCAAAAATTCTTATAATCCATACTTTCATATTGCGATAATATCGCTTTCCAATCAATGCCTTCTTGATGTTCTTCATTAAGCAAAATCTGAGCGACATGAATTTCTAACAGGATCTTTTCTTCTTGGTTATCGGCCTGACGAATAAACGATTCCAGATCAAGCAACCGTTGCGGCGTATCAGTTATCGTGATAGCCTTTTCTGATAAATCTGCGGCAACATATCCGACGTATTCTGTCAATAAAGGCGTGATGTCTTTTACGATATCGCCAACCTGCCTGTTATACACTTTTATTGTTTTCGTTTCGACCTTTACGTCTATTTTCTGCATCAGCTCTTCTATCCCATTAAGCGAAAAAGATTCATCAATAAAAATCAAACCCTGATCATCCGCATTCACAACAATGCGCGTCAAAGGATTCTTATATTTTTGAAAAATCTCTTTTGCCTGCTCTGCGCTGGATTGTTTTAAACGGATTTCTTTCATCTGTACTTGATCGCGGAAAGAAACACCATAGCGCGATTGAAAAACACTTTCGGGCATCACAGACACCGTTGAAGACGATAACTGTTCATACGCAAGCCCATAACGGGATAAAATAATCCTTAACGCATCAAAGGCATTAACATCTTTTAAGAAAATATTAACGGTCTGATGAAACGGCTCATTGCAAATAATACGAAGCCCTGATCGGGACTCTATAAGCTTAAACACATCCATCATGTCATTATTCCGTATTTCTAAAGAATCCAACACCTTATTAGTAAATTGAAGCTTGCGTCTTTCAATTGTCTGGCGTTCTAAATCAGCCACCTCTTTTTCTAATTGCAAAACTTCCTTCTCCAAAACAGAAGGTTTAATCCCCTGTCCCCAAACAGAGCTATAAAGAAAGATTAAAAAAACCTCTGCGATAAGAAAAAAGGAGAATTTTCTTTTAATCATTATAAATATTATTAATATTTTTTTATAAAGACTTATAGATTTTTTTAATTAAAAAGTATTGTTATATATTTAATAACGACTGTCAAGGATTTTGGCCATTTCAGGAGATGATAAAATCAAGATAACCGGAATAATGACAATGCTGATATTATACGCGTAATGAGCAACGACGCTCGCACGGGTGTTATCAGTCAAAAATCGTAACAATGTTAAAATAAATCCCAAAATAATAATAAAACTAATCGCTAACCAATCTCCCCAATACTGTCCCGCATGTAAAAGACCGAAAACTAAAGAAATAATAATAACCGCTACGTGCGGGCCTTGAGAGCGCTTAATAACTTCGAAAAAATACCCGCGAAAAATAATCTCTTCGGCGAACGGCGCCACAATTAAAGCAAGAAAAATAAAAAAAAGAAAAACTCCCGGGGATTGTATTTGCCCCAAGATATCGCCTAAAGGCGTTGATGGATGAAAACCCCGGGTTAACACACAAAAAATAACAACACAAGCGCATAATATTCCTAAAACAATTGGGATCAAAATCGTTGAGAAAAAAGGGTAGCGATCTTTAAACCCCATATTAACCCAAAATCCCTTATCTGAAAACTTTCGCGATGCGTCAAAAATCAAGACCCATAAAACAATAAATGAAAATACCGCTAAAATAAGCATTTGTAACAATTCTTGATCCGGCTTATTCCCATGCCCAAACAAAAAAAGACTACCCAAAAGAGAATGAAGAATGATCATAATAAAAAACCAATGAATTAAGACGCCCAAAGCGTCAGAAGCCAAAGTTATAGGATCGCCTTCTGTCAACAGCTTCGAAACAGGATATTCTTTAATCCATCTATCTCGTCGAAGAATATAAAAAGGCAAAAGAAACAAAAAAATCATTAAAAATAAAATTTTCGTATCATAAAAACCAAAAAACATGAACAGACCTAAAACGCCCCACAGGACACCCGCCATCGTAAAAGGCAGGATAAATACCTTTTTAAAAAGAAGCCTTTCTCTTTTTTTCAATAAACGACTGTCCAGCCAAATAATTACTAAAAATCCTACCAACAACAATCCGTCCATTATATCTCCTTAATCCTTCTTAAAACACGCGATAAAAAAACCATCCATCTGATGATCGGGCAAAACACGAAAACATTTTTTTACTTCTGAGGAAAAATCCTTACCCTGCCAATGTAAAATAGGGCGATAATCCTTAACGCCTGTGATCGTACATGGGACTAAATGAAAAGAATTATCTGCCTTACGCAATAACCAATCAACGACGGCTTCATTTTCTTCCGGGGCAAAAGTACATGTGGCGTAAACCAATGTCCCTCCAGATTTTAATAATCGGCTCGCGGCTAGCAAAAGTCCACGTTGTTTTTTCTGCATTTCTTTAATTTTACGAATACTCCAATACGCGTATGTTTTTGGAGCAAGACAAGAAAAACGGCCTTCAGAACTGCATGGCGCATCAACCAATATTTTATCAAAAAGTTCTCCTCGAGGATGACGAAAACGCCTTCCATCACTTAAATAACATTGTGTATTTAAAACGCCGGATATGGATAAAACAGATTTTAATTTATAAAACCGCGGCTTAATATGCTCGACGGCAACAATCTCTCCCTTATTACTCATTAAATCCGCCATTTGAGACGTTTTACTTCCAGGCGCGGCGCACAAATCAAGAACATAATCATCGGGATGAGGATCCAAAATCAACGCAGGTAACATACTGGATAAATTCTGGATATAAATTTTCCCGTCCGCCATCAGCCCTGTTTTATTTAAATCAATAACTGAATCTATATCGGCAAGAAAAGCTTTTGAGTTCCAAGAAACAGGCCTGCAGAAAAAATTCTGCGCTTGCAAATACTCTAACACTTCTGAAACTTTAGCTTTTAACGTATTCACACGAAAAGCCAATTTCTTTTTAACAGAAAATTGCTCTAAAACAGAAACGATATTTTCCGGAGGAATAATAACATTTAATCGTTCAATGAATAATGGAGGAAACGCGTTCACGCATTTATCTTATAAAAAATCCTAAGATTATCAAGGACTATCCCGCAAAAAACAATCATTTTCTCCCGTCTATCACAAGATTCTTTCTTATGAAATATTTTCAAAAACCTTGTAGAAAAATATTTTTAAAGACGTTATGATAAGAAATGTCATTATAAAAACCTCTCAACAAAGGAAAACTCTCTATGGCAGCAACTCAGAAAAAAAAGAAAAAAATCTTCATCCTCGATACGAACGTTATCCTGCATGACAGCACCTGCATCAATCAATTCGGAGAATGTGATATCGTTATTCCCATTTCAGTTATAGAAGAACTCGACAGTTTTAAAAAAGGCCATGACATTCTTAATTATCACGCGCGGGAATTTTTACGCGCACTTGATGGATTAAGTAATGATAAAATCTTTAACGGCGGCGTGCCCATAGGCCCGAATTTAGGGAAAATTTCCATTAAGCTCGATGAAAAATTCCACAAAGATCTCTCTTTAAGTTTTCCGTCCCATAAAGTCGATCACAGCATCTTAAATACCGCTTATCAATTATTTAAAAAATCAGAAAACAAAAAGGTTGTCTTAGTTACAAAAGATGTGAACCTGCGAATGAAAGCCCGTGCGATTGGCCTTATCGCCGAAGATTACACAACGGACCATGTTAAAGATATCTCTCAACTTTATAATGGCTATCGATTTGAAGAAGATGTGCCCATAGATCTGATTGATAAAATGTATAATGATCCGTTAGGGATTGAGGCTAAAACACTTAATCCCAAGAAAAAATTATTGCCGAACGAATATATCGTGATGCAAAACGAGAAAAAATCCGCGATTGGTTATTTAGACCCGCAAGATAATATGATCAAACGCGTAGAAAAAATAACCGCTTCAGGAATTAAGCCGCGCAATGTCGAGCAAACCTTTGCCTTACACGCACTTTTAAATGAAAACATTAAACTCATCACGATCTCGGGGAAGGCCGGAACAGGAAAAACTCTTTTGGCCTTAGCCGCAGCACTCGAACGGCGCGATCATTACGGCCAGGTTTTCTTGGCGCGCCCTGTTGTGCCCTTAAGCAATAAAGATTTAGGATTTTTGCCCGGAGATGTTTTCCAGAAACTTTCTCCTTATATGCAACCGCTTTATGATAATTTAGGCGTTATTCAAAACAAACGCATTCAAGAATCCAATAAAAAACCTAAAAAATTAGCTAAAACGCTCGACGAAGAAAAACTAACTATCGCGCCTTTAGCTTATATCCGCGGGCGAAGTTTAGTCGACACCTATTTTATCGTCGATGAAGCCCAAAATTTAACTCCGCATGAAGTCAAAACAATCATCACGCGCGCGGGCGAAAACACAAAAATGGTTTTTACCGGCGATATTTTCCAGATTGACCATCCGTATTTAGATATTTATTCTAATGGATTAAGTTATCTGATTGAAAAAATGCAAGGCCAGAAAATTTACACACACATCAATTTGGAAAAAGGTGAGCGTTCGGAATTAGCTGAAATCGCGAGCAATATTTTATAAAAAAGAACGGGACAAGTCTAAAATAACAAGCGCTTGTCCCTCTTTTTTTGTCTTATTTATTTAAAATTTCCTGATAACACCAAGCATCGCAGTTAACTGATATTTTTTTCCCAAAAGCGGACTATCGGTTATTTCCCGTCCTAAATATTCATAGCCCAGCATTGTTGTTAAAACCCAGTCTTTATGAATCCCTAAATAAAAAGAAAGATCGCTAAAATAATTACATGTGTCATCAGGCGTATACATCGGCCGATTTCCCGTTGACTCCGAAGAGCGTATACCATAATAATAATCAGTCAAATTTTTACTTTGCCAACGCAATCCTAATTGCGGTTTTAAAATAAATATTTGACCTTTAAATTTCTTCGATAAAGCGGCTTCTATCTCCACTCCTTGATAAACAGACAATGTATCGGCCAGAACACCCAAAGAAAGAGATGTATCTGCGCTATCAGGAATATCCCAAATGATTTTTAATCCAGCGTCTAAAGACATCTTTCTATCTTTCATCCCGTCTAAAATATCCGCATCTTTATCATCATAACCCATAAAACGAGGCGAAAGAATCGTTTCTATGGTCAAATCCTGGTATCGTAATATTTTATACCCGATGTCTTTACCTTCTATAAAAAACCTTTTATCTTGAGATTCCCAAGAAATGATTGGAATAGGCATAATAGTTGTATCAATATCCTTATACGGTTTCTTTGAAACCATTACCCCTAATCCAAAATAATTCGACTGTTCTTCAGAAAAACAGGGCGTAATAAAAAATAACAAAAAAAGCAAAACAAAAATTTTCTTCATCTTCAGCCTTTCTTGGAAATTCTTTTTTGTAGTTCAAAAAAATTCTTTTTCGTTGATAAAAGATAATAATCGTGTAATTGCCACGCCTTATTCCCCTTTTTAAAAAACTTTTCATCGACTTTATCTAAAATTTCCGCTGTCTGCCAATGACGGAAATCTAATCCGGCAGAACGTGCCACAGGCCAAGCACCGGCGAAATCCCATAAATGAGATTGATCAAAACACCCCACGCCTCGGCCAATCGCCGGCCAGCAGATATCCACGACCGCGCAAGCCGTAATTAATAAGCGGCAATCTCTCTGCTTCCAAGAAAAAGAATTAAAAAACAAATCCGACAATAAAAATAAGGACTTAGAGGTTATCTTTTCTTGCTGTTTTTTTATTTTTATTTCTTGAGCATTCCTTGAAAAAGCATTCGCTACAAAATAACTCTCTATGCCATTACAATAAAACAATTCTTTAAGTGACGGGAAATAAACAACGCCTAACCAAGGCTTTAAATCTTTTATAAGCCCAATAGAAATTCCAAATAATGGCATTTGATTCGCGTAAAGCCGTGTGCCATCAACAGGGTCCATGGCCCAAATATATTTTTTCTTTTCTAAAAATTTTTGATTGAGATACTTCCTACGGCAAGGGTCCTCTTCATCAATAAGGATATGTTCAGAAGATTCTAAATATTTTTTTAATTTTCGATGAGCTAATTTTGAAATGGATTTATCTGCATCGGTAATAACAGAATTATCTTTTTTAAAAGAGACCGTCTTACGATCCATCAAATTAAGCGCGATTTTCCCACCCTGAAAAACAAATTCTTTCATGGTGCCTAAAAAATCTTTTTTTGTCCAATCCATTTATTTCCTTTTAGCTTTCTTAGTAACGCGTTTTAAGGCCTTTGCCATACGCGCCACAGCTTCTTGTTTTGTTTTACCTTCGGTCAAGCAATCACAACAAATAGCGGCAAATCCTTTTCTGTTTTTAATCTTAAAAATTTTTATCGAACATTTTTTTGTTTTCATACATCTCTCCTTTTTAAAAGATGACAGATAAATATATTATAAAGAACTTCTAAAAAAAAGTTGATAAAAAATAATTTTTCTTAAAAACTATTTATGTATAATAAAGACATGCATAAAATAAAAATCTCTACTTCTTGCCGCGAAGAAATCATAGATATAACGCTCCTCATTAACAACTATCTTAAAAAAGAAAAGCTGATATCCGGCGTTCTTCTTATTTACTCGCCCCACACAACCGCAGGAATTTCCGTTAATGAAAATGCGGACCCCGACGTCAAGAGAGACATCAATTATTTCTTAAAGAAAACTGTTCCTCAAAACTTTGGATTTGCTCACAATGAAAATAACGCGGATGCGCACATCAAAGGGGCTCTGGTAGGATTTTCTCAAAATTTTATTGTGGAAGATAACACATTGCAATTAGGAACCTGGCAAGGCATCTTTTTCATGGAATTTGACGGGCCGCGCAACCGAGAAGTTTGGTTAAAATTCACACCACACGCCCATTAATTATTTTTATCGTCGTTTCTTCAAATTTCCCCTCTGGAAACAATAAACTTTTGTCTTCTTCGGTTTAAAAACCTTTTTCAAATATTCTAATGCGCGAAAAGGAGAGCTCTTTTGCCCACAAGTTAAAAAATCAATCGCCATATATTGTTCTTCCGGCCAGGTATGAATAGCAAGATGCGATTCAGCCAAAACAAGTACCGCTGTTATTCCGGTAACAGGAAATTTATAAATACAGCATTTAAGAGGCGTGTTATAAGCCAATTGAGCCGCCCGATAAAGAATCTCTTTTAATTTTCGAGGCGATTCTATGAATCGGGGATAATAAAAATCCGCTATAATATGTGTTGGCCCCACTATTTTTTTTAAAAATCTTTCTTTTTTCTTAATAACCATTAATCATCCTTACTGCTTTAAAAAAACTTAATACAATCATTATAGAACCGCGATCGCTTCAATCTCAACCAACGCGTCTTTCGGAAGACGAGCCACTTCAACCGTTGAACGCGCCGGGGCAAAATCTAAAGAAAAATATTTTGCATAAACTTCATTCATTTTCGAAAAATCATTCATATTTCTCAAAAAAACAGTTGTTTTAACGACTTTTGAACACGAGGAACCAGCCTCTTCTAAAACCGCTTTTATATTTTCTAAAACCTGCTCTGTCTGCTCAACAATGCCTCCTTGAACCAGTTCATTTGTCCTTGGATTAATAGGAATTTGTCCGGATAAATAAACAAACTGACCGACGATAACAGCCTGATTATATGGTCCGACGGGAATAGGCGCCTGAGAAGATTTAATAATTCTTTTTTCCATATCATCCTTTAAATAATAAAGTTTTTATTATTTTTTTCTTTCATTTCTGCAAAGCTCCCAGAAATCAACCAGGCATAATAATCCTATCAATAAATATCCTGTCAAAATAAGCCATAAGCCATAAGCAATATTCACTTTTAAAACCAATTTATCTAAATTCGTCGTGGCTATCTTAAAACTAGCGAATGAAAATATCGTGATTCCGACAATTGCTATCCCTAAATTAACCCATTTATTCCTTCCTAAAAAAGACCATAAAAAGAATAAAACAACAGCAAACAAAGGAACGCCCCAGATTAAAAAACTCTTTTTATCCGCATCTTTAATGGTGGGGTTAAAAATTTTTATAACGCTGATCATAAAACGCGATTCCGAACTGTTGGCGAGGATAGGAACCTGAAAACCGCTGATAGAGCTGATTTGCGCCTGGCGTTTTCCTGTCAGCAATTTTGTAAAACCACCCGCAATAGGAGAATCAACCGTGATCCAAGGCAGAAAAAAAGAACAGAAGATAATCAAAACAATAACCATCATTGAATTTTTTATAATCTTCTTCATCTTATGTCTCCTTTCTATAACGACCTTCGTGTCTTTTTCTCAATTAAATCTATTTTTTGCTGGCGGCTCCAACGTTTAATCTCACGTTCCCGTTTAAATGCCGACGATTTATCAGCCCATGGCTCGGTATATAAAATTTCTTTGACGCCAAAAACACGCGTAAACCACGCGCCTTTGCCGGTCTTATGCGCGTTAAAACGTTTTTCTAAATTATTCGTTATTCCAGTATACAAAGACCCATTAGCGCACTCTAAAATATAAACATACCAAGACATAAAAAAATTATAACATGAAACGCATTTAAAAGGACGACTTATTTTTATTGTCGTTAATAACAAAAAATAGCCCAGGTTTAATAATACCCTGGGCTATTAACATCTCCATAAAAACATTTTAATATCAGCCGACTATTCTTCCATCGGCGAAACTTGCCCTGAAAACTTTTCTTTCCCCCCATGCCCTTGTTTTTCTTGACTGCGATGGCCTTCTTTAAAAAATTCACCTTTACATTCTTTCATATTTTTATGAAATTGTACAAATTGTTCAGGCGTTAAAAGAGACTTTAATTCTAAAAGGCCGGCCAATCGATTATCTTCTTGTTGCAAAAGTAATGATTTGATTTGTTCATGAATTTGATTAACCTTATTCATATCCCATTCATTTTTTTCAAGTTCTTGTTTCATCGCGTCTTTTTGAGCCCTAATTTGCTCTTTCAACGCTTGGGCTTTTTCCATATGAGCCTTTTTTTGCGCTTTCATTTTTTCTTTTTGTTCAGCCGTAAGATTAAGGTCTTTAAACATCTTCTCAAAATGTTCTTTTTTTAATTCCTCTTTTTTCTCTGCTTTCATTTTTCTTTTTTCTGATGGCTGAGCGAACACAACCTGCGCCGATAAAATGCTTATGACCCCCGCCATAAGAACAACTACCATCCATTTTCTATTCATCATAAACCCTCCTTTTTTATAATGCTGCCAATAAAAAAACTTCCAGAGCCGCTCCATATCCCTCGCTTATTTCTGTACTCATTTCCGCATCGTCCAATAAATAAGCTGAATATTCTATTTGCTCTTGAGAATCCTTTTGGGCCAACTCGTAGCGTTGATCCATTACAAAAATACGTGCGGCGAATAACATAATAAGAACAAAAGAAATCGCTGAAGCAAAAACTAATCTTGGTTGAGGAAATGATATCCTTTTTAGTTTCTCTAAAAATCCAATAAAAGAGGGCTGAAAAACAGGTTTTTGGGATTTCAAAATTTCAGCATTAATATTCTGCCAAATCTCCGATGGAACTTGTTCTCTGCTAAGGTCTTTAAACGGATCTATACTCTGGCGTTTTACTAAAACCTTATATTCCTGACAAGAAGAACAATAAAAAAGATGGTTTTCAAAATCTTTTTTAAACCGTGACGGCATTACGTCATCCGCGTCATAAGTCAAAATCAAATCTCGGGCTTGTTTACAGTTCATAGGCCATCACCTCTTGTTTAACAGATAAAAGTTTTTCCCGCGCGCGCTTTAACCGCGAGCGCACCACATTAATATCCACATTTAACGCCTGAGCAATTTCTTCATAACTTAATCCTTCCATATTTCTTAAAACAATGCAGACCCTTTGCTCGGGTGTAAGAACCGCCAATAATTTCTCAATCACGTTTTCATGATATTCCTTCTCTAAGTTTTTATAAATATCATTGGCCACAGAAGCGACATGTTCGTCTTGCTGATACACAACCTTATTAGTCCATTGACCTTGCTTTTTCATATAATTGATAGAATGATTAACGGTTATTCTATAAATCCAAGTTTTTAAACTTGCCTGATATTGAAAATCTTTTAATTTGTGGTACAACGTTAAAAAAACATCCTGTGTAATCTCTTGTGCGCCTTGTCTTTCTCGAGTCATTCTTAACGCTACATTAAACACATAACTGCTATACATTTTAAAAATACTCTCAAAAGATGAAATATCGCCTTGGGAGGCCTTAATAATGATATCGCGATCGATTTCATGCATAAATAATTTCACCTTCTGTATTCACACAATTAGACAAATAAAGACAGTAAAAAGTTACTCTCCAGGATAAAAAAACGGAAAGAATAATCTAAAGATTTTTTATGAAATGTCTTTTAAATTGACATTCGCGGATGAAGAAGCAATAGCCTGATCAATGGTTGCTAAACAATCAGAAAGTTTATGAAGAGCCTTCGAATCTACCATAGAAATATTATCCACGCCTCGCGCGTCCAACATTTTTAAAACATTGCGGATCGTATAGGTATTCACATCCCGGGAGGGCTGATATCCGATGACCTCCTGGTCCTTCTTAACTTCCACTAAAAGGCCTGCCTCTGTTAATTCAAAAAGAATTTCATTAGTCAAACGAATCGGCGCTTCTAAATGATGCGAAATTTCTTCTGCATTCCATGGGCGCTGGCCCGCACAAAAATTCTTAACGCATAAATGCGTAATAGCTAAAGCTATTAAACGTTTAAACGCAAGGCTGGCCTGAAGGCAATCGGGCTCAAATTCATAGGTATCAACATTTTGTTTCGCGAAAGAAACCTCCGCGCCAAAAAGAACAATACGCCAACTCATCTGAAGCCATACCAAAAAAAGAGGAAGCGCGGCAAAACTTCCATAAATAACACCATACTTGCTAACCCCAATTTGAAAATTAACATACGCCCATTGGACAATCTGATAAATGGTTCCCGCAATAATTCCTCCTAAAAAAGCTGAAGAAAACCTTACCTTCGTATGGGGCATGAAAATATAAATAAACGTGAACAAAATCCATGTAACGACAAATGGCAAAATGTTAAGTCCTAATAAAATAAAAGAACTCACAGGGCCTAAAAAAGCGATTTTTTCAACAATCAATTTAATCTGGCTCGCGACCAGAATCGTGACACTGCTTGACATAATCAACAAGACCGGACAAATCAGCATCACAGAAAGATAATCACTAAATTTACGTCCAAAACTTCTTCCTTTTTTTATTCCCCAAATATCATTGAACGATGTCTCAATATTTCCTAAAACCTTAATAATGGTCCAAAATAAAACAGCAATACCAACTCCAGCAATCAGTCCGCCCTTTGTGTTTTCTAAAAAAGAATGCGCAAAATCCACAATCTGTTTTATAACCACTTCCTGCCCGGGGATTTTATTATAAAGTTGTTCTTCAAGCATATTCTCAAAACCAAAACCTTTGGCAATGCCAAAAGCCATCGCGGCCACAGGCACCACAGATAATAAGGAATAAAATGTTAACGCGGACGCGCGCAATTGACATTTGTCTTCATCAAACCCGCGCAAAGATAACAAAATAATACGTAACTGTTGGATCCAGAAGGATTTTGTTTTAGGAAGTTTCTTAATACGAATACGCCAGATATCTTTTTTTAAAAATTGAACGAATTGAAAAATGATTTTCATAAGCCCCTTAGGAAAATAATCCTATTAAAAAAACAAGGGTAGCAAAAAGAATTGCCACCCTTGTGATTTAAAAACATTTTACTTCTTCTTTCCAATAACATAATAGAGAATAAGCCCAATCACAGGCAGGATCACGATTAAAGCGATCCAAAGGGCCTTTTTCCCTGTTTCTTTCATAGTTTTGATGCAATCCAGAATCGCTATAATATCCAAAACAAAAACAATAAGACCTAATAGACCTTGCATATGCTCCCCCCTTTCAGTTAATGTTGGATGAATAAAAAATCCAACAATATTATCTGTGAAATCTAATGTACTTTAGCAAAGATTATAATTTTTAGCAATTTTTTTTATTTGGAAGGATTCTTCTTTTCAGAAATATTCTTTTCAATAAAATAAACCGCGCGGTCTACCGTAGCCTCAATATTCTTCATAATTTCAACGGATAACTGAACAAGTTCCTGTGAAGATTTATCTTGATAAAAGCCTTCTTGTATATTCAAAATGAAGTTTTCACACTGATTGCGAATAATCCCTAAAAGATTCGATAATTCATGTTTCATATCTTTTATCGGATGATCATAAACACAACTTTCTATTCTCTGGGACTTAAGCGAATCATCCCTCATGTCTCCGAGCGATTGATAAACTAATTTCTTAATATTTTCTAGAATCAACGGTTTACGTTCATACCCGCTAATACCCAAACGCACAAAAGCATCTATATCTTCTTGCGATTGACCGGAACCTGTCATAATAATGACTTTTGTGGCTTTATCATATCCACGTAAACTTTTTAAGACATCATAGCCGCTTAAATCTGACAAACAAATATCTAAAAGCAATAAATCCGGTTTAAAAATCTTTATGAACGCTAATGCCTCGATTCCGCTTGGGGTCGTTAAAACAAAAAATCCTCTTTTCTCTAAAAAAGAAGCGACGGTTAAGGATGCTTCGGACTCATCTTCCACAATTAATATTCTGCCAACGCGTTCCATAATTTTTATTATACACGGGCTTTGAAAATGATTAAAGCATATCTTCAACAAAAGTCCAATCAAGCCGTTCAGCTAATTTTTCACCTGGCGGAAGATAAGTCTCTACTTCTGCATAAGCGATCATTAACCTAAAAGCCTCAGAAATTTTAGAAGCACCCATAAGCGCTTTAACGCGTTTTTTCAATTCTTCTTCTTGCAACCTGACAATAACGCGAAAATCCTTCGCCCTATTTTTATTAAATATGAGCAAGGCTCTCATGCATTTTCCTTATATCTTTTGGTTTATGGCTCAAACTTTTTTCTTTAAAATTTTTTATAACCTTTAAGGCGCCTCCACACTCACAGCGCACATAATGCGGCGAAGCCGTATAACCTTCAACATGGCAGACAAGACAAATCACTTTTTCCATAAATTGTTCCTATTTTATAAATATCGCAGGGAAATTATCTCCTGGAGCTTCATCTTCAAGAATATTTTTATAACCTAAAAACTTATTGGCAGGAAATATTTTTAATGTCATGACTAAAATAAAAGGAATATTACATATTTTTGTTTCTACTATCATATCTGCGATTCTCTATTTTTATATATTTGAATGAAATGACAATTTAAGTATAATCTATAATATATCATTTGTCAATGCTATCAGGAAAAAATGATATATTTTATAAATATTTGACATATAATCGTTTACATTCTAAAAATATATATAAAAAATACTTTTTATAACATTTATTACAATTCTGTTGAAATTATGATATATTTTAATTGACAGAAAAAAAGTTTAATATAGTATATTAATGAGGGAAAAATGAAAATAAACGAAAGAATAAAAATACTATTAGAAGAAAACTCTTGGACCCTGGCGGATCTTCATAGGGAAATTTCCAGAGTTTTTGAAGAGAGCGCCATTACTTATTTAACCCTTCTTCGCACTATACATGGAAAAACAAAATTACGTGAATCAACGCTATTCCAGATTGCAACAGCTTTAGGAAAAACGCCGGAAGATATCAGAAAAGACACCGAAGAAGAAGAAAAATTCACGCAATACAGCTACAACAAAAAAGCCTATATGGAAATTGAATCAAGCCCATTAAATTTCTTAACAGCCAGATTGATTTTGCTTCCAGGAGCCAAAACAGAAACAGAACAAGACCCCCAAGAAAAAGGTGATTTTATAAAATGGATTTATGGACTGCAAGGCGAGATATCATGCGTGGTCATAAAAGACGGGTTAGAACAACGCCAAAAAATAAAGAAAAACGAAACTTTCTACTTTCCCAGCACTTGCCCCCATTATTTCGAGAATCAAAACACACAAAAAGCGATTGGTCTTTTAATCCAAAACCCTAAATATATTTAAAAACAGTTTATCCGTTTTTTATAAAAAATTTCCCAATAGATTTTAATTTTTCTTCGACCTTTGATTTAACAATCTTTAAAGAAAATGGTTTAGGAATATATTCTGCGCCGAAGTCTTTCATTTGTTGCGACATCTGGGCGCTATCCCATTTTGTTAAAACAATGATCGGCATATCTTCAGAAATAGCGCGCGCCTGTTCCATAACCTCTGTTCCGCGAATTCCAGGCATTTTCATATCTGTTAAAAGAAGATCTATTGTTTCTTTTTTTAATTTTTCAATGGCCTCATAACCGCTCGAGGCCTCAAGGATTTCGCATTCTACACGACGAGATAAATAATCTCGAAGCGTTTGACGCGTTTCCATTTCATCATCAACAATTAAAATTTTAGGCAACAGCAAAGACTTTTTCTTTTCTTGAGCTAAAGCCGCGACTTTTTGACTTACCACGCCTTCCAAATATGCCGCATGAAATGGCTTTTGAATAAAATCATCGGCGCCAAAGGCAAAAGCCTTTTCCCGCGCTTGATCATCAGACGCGACTGTCATGATAACAACTTTAATCGTGGCATCAAATTTCTTAATATTTTGCAAAAAACTTAAACCATCCTGCTGCCCCTCTCCCAATCTTACATCCAAAAGAACAATATCGGGCCTTTCTGCTTTGATAAAAAGTAACGCGCTTGGCGCAGAATTTTTAATAACCACAAGGCATTTTCTCTGTTCAAAGAATTCTTTCAAATATTCGCAAGTATCGTGGTCATCATCTACAATAAGCAATTTAGCCATCACAACACTTAATCCTTTTTTGTCGCCTCTTTCAATTTTTTTAAGAATTTTCGCATCTCTTCACAACGCGCTAATATCTTCTTGCCATCTTCCGCTGGAATATCTTCCAGTTTCTTAGACACGACATAATTTCCTGCGATAAACTGCACCGCTTGAATATCATTGCCGATATGATGATCCATGAGCTCCCATACCAAAGGATGGACCACAATATTTTCATTTTTTATTTTTTGATAAATCTGCGTTTCGCTCGATAAAGGATTCGCCATTATTTTTTTCTTTTGCGTATTTTAGCGGTAATCTTTTTGATGACTCGTTCAATTTTATGAAATGTTAATGGCTTAATCAAATAATCCTTAATTCCTATTTTTTTTAATTCTCGAATGAGTTTGTCATCATCCAAATAAGACACCATCACGCAACAGCAATGCGGCTGTTTCTTCTTAATAAATTTTAAAACATCCACACCATCCATCTTTCCTTTCGATAAGCGTATATCTAATAACGCAATATCTGGCTTTATTTTCTTAACCAAACCCATAGCGCTTCTCGCCGTCAAAGCCGTATGGACATCAAAACCTCTGCG
>JAKQLT010000063.1 GCA_029567025.1 Candidatus Omnitrophota bacterium
GCTACATAGGTAACTTGTCCTTGAGGGTCTTCAATCCCCATAATAACCATGTGTTCCGCAAGCCATCCTTCTTGACGCCCTAAACAGGAAGCTAAACGTAAAGAAAAACATTTTTTTCCTAAAAGCGCATTACCGCCATAACCAGATCCAACACTCCACACTAAATTTTCCTCTGGGAAATGCATAATAAAACGTCGATTCGGATCGAAATCTCCGACGGAATGAATGCCTTTAACAAAATTATTCGTGTTGCCGATTTTATCTAAAATATTTTTTCCCATTCGCGTCATAATACGCATACTGACCGCCACATACGACACATCTGTTACTTGCACGCATGCTTTCGCGTAAGGAGAATCCGGATGTCCCATCATATAAGGAAGGACATACATGGTGCGGCCTTTCATACATCCGTCACTTAATTGACGCATTTTTTCTTTGGCTTCCTCAGGCTCCATCCAATTATTATTAGGGCCGGCTGTTTCTTTATCTTTATGACAAACAAAAGTGAATTGTTCAGTCCGCGCTACATCCGTCGGATGGCTACGATGAAAATAGGCGTTTGGCCATTTCTTTTGATTCAATTCCTGAAAAATCGGTTGACCATTAATCTTTTCCTGTTTCATGCCTATTTCAATCAAACGGCGCGCCTCTTCTTGAGAACCATCACACCAATAAATTTTCTTTGGTTTCATTAATTGCGCTTGTTCCTCAACCCATTTTTCTACTTGTGTTGCCATGTCTTATATGTCTCCTTTTTTAATAATACGTTTATACGCGACAGCTTGATTCCTTGGAACTTTGCCTAAAGTCAATTCAATATCTATCATTTTTGTTCCTCTGATTATAAACGAAATTACATATTTTTCTTTTTGTGTCGCATCAAATTCAACGCCATCAATCACATCATTTTTATAACTACGAAAAGAAGACATCGCCAAATCTTGATAGCCCCATTGGGTAATTCCCGCTTTAAAATTCCCCGCGATAAGATTCGCTAAAGTCCCGACGGCATCTTCTAAAACAGCAGGATCGTCATCATCAATAAGCGGATATTCCATTTTTTTAAACAGAAAAGAGATATAATCTTCCGCGACGCTTACAACAATAGCGCCGATGGCCTTATGCACCTTCATCTCTTTTTCATTTAAATAAAAATTAACAACAGAAATATAAGAACCTATGGGAAATTTATCAAGACTCACAACTCGCATCCGTTTTCTAAACTCAACGATCGGTTGTTTTTGAATATTCGGTTTTTCTGATAATTTTAAATTCGCCTTCGTTTCTAATAAACGCTTCACGACTTCAGCTAAAAGCACAGCTTGTAAAGAAAGTTCTTCCTCGGGCGTCACAGACTCAATAAAAAGATGTTCGTCTTGATTGAAATTATTCTTGAAATTTTGATGAGGATTTATTTCACCCATAAGCGAATCATTTCTATTAATCGTTCTGTTTTATACGGTTTTACTAAATATCCCGCTAAATCCGGATGCGCGTCCCGCGCCATTTGCCGGCTATCTTCAGAAGCGGATGCCGTTATCATAATCACAGGGATTTTTTTAAAATCCGCGTTTTTCGACATGGCTTTCAATACTTCAATCCCGCTCATTTTAGGCATTTGCCAATCTAATAAAACAAGCGCTATTTCTTCAGAGCTTTGAGATAAAATCTTTAATCCTTCATCGCCATCAGAAGCTTGAACGATTTCTACTGTAATGCCCGACGAAGAAATAACTTTCATCAGCAATCTTCTATCAAGCAAGGAATCATCAATAATCAAAATTTTCATTCCAAAAAACCTTTACCGTTTTTTAAAAACGCCTGTTGAAAACAATTCAAACAAAAAACTATTTTTTCTTATATTGCAATTCAGTCCCGTCATAAGGACAAAACTTTTGCGATTCATCAAATGTCTTTCCGCACGTCGGACAAAATTTCGCTTTCATGTTTTCCCCGACTAAATAGCCGCCTAAAGCGCCAACCGTACCACCAATGGCCGCCCCTTGTCCTCCACGGCCGGACTGATGCCCAATGATCCCGCCAATGCCGGCTCCAGTAACCGCACCAACGGTTGTTCCTGTTTGCGTGGATGTGCATCCAACGCCTAAAACAATAACCGCTATGAATCCTAAAAATTGTTTTCTCATCATTTATCCCTCCTATGAAGTTGACTTATAATACTGATATTTTATATAAAATTCTATAAAAAAATTTTTATTCTGCAGAACGATAAATAATAAATTTTACATCCCCTGATCCCAATGAAAAATGCCGAATTTTTTTCTGATTAACAAAAAAATCATACTCTCCCTGGTCTAAAATTAAACGGGCAATTTCAATCCTCTCGGGCAAGGTCTGCCAACTGCGCAAATCCGCTTGTTCCGAAGTAATATTATACAAATTGCTTAAATATTTAAAAATTCTCGCCGATGTTTGGCCGCTCTCGCGTTTTAAAAAAGACTCGCCTTGTTGCTCCAAAAAATATTTTGCGCCGGATCGTAAAAGGGCTTTAGCGATGACACGAGCTCGTCGATTATCAAGATTTTTTATCGCGATCGCGCCAATATCTTGGCCTTTCTCTACTGCAGAGACAGTCTCTTCATTTGCTCGTGAAATAGCTTTGAAAATTTTTTCTTTTTTTTCTGAATTTCTTTTATCGTATTGAGGGAAAGCGAGCTGTGTGACATAGCCATTCGGCAACGGAATAGGCAAAGACCATTGATGCTTAATCGGAGATAATCCGTCATAATGAATCAAATAGACTTGCGCCTTCTGTCTTTTTTCTTCCAAAGAAACATATTTCACAGGCCCTAATTTTTCTTGATATTCTTTAAATTCTTCTAAATCTAACATCTGAGTCACAGCTAAAATATTTTCTTTTAAAATTTGAGGAATACCAAGCCCATAATTTTTTGCAAAATCATTTTCATAAATAGTAAGCGCTTTACGATAAGAAATCAAAGCATCATTATAACCTTCTAAGGTGTCTTGGGCTTCATACAAAAGCCCCATTAAAAGACGGGCAAACGCATCTTCTTGATATACATTTTTTTGATTCGGCTGATATTGACTATTGATAAGCCGCAGTTGAATATCCACATCACGAGCTTCAACTAAGGCCTCTTCCCAAAGGCCTAAAGACGCGAAATTAAGCGATTGAAAAATATTAATCATCACGCGCTCAAAATCTTCTCCGCGATAAGGCGCTAAATAATCATTGACTAACCACGTCGAAACTTCTTGAGACAAGGAAACAGTCAAAAGTTCATCATAAGCGCGCTTGGCCCGATTAAAATATTCAATGCTTTTTTCATATTCTCCTGCAAACTGAAGGATCAAGCCATAATCCATGTCATACAACAAACGGTTATTTTTTCCGTATGCATCCTGATTGTCTGCGATGGTTTCCATAGCCGCGCGAAATTTTCCGGCGACAACCAATCCATTAATCTGTGGTTGAATATTCGTCGGGACAGACGAACACTGCATAGAAAAAAAAGAAAAAAACAAAAGAATGAAAAGATTTTTCTTTATGACCATAACCGTCAGGTTAAAAAAATCATAATGAAAACTTCGGATTGGTAACAACTTTTTTAATTTCTTTCTGTCCGATCCAAACTTTCTGATTTGTCGAGATGTCCACCAATTCCAAATTCACCTGATACAAAATCACATACTGATTTTTCTTCGCGTCTTTGACGCTATTAAGACTTCCTATCAGCATATAATCCGCGCCTGTTTCTTTCATCTTTTTTGCCATTGTCGCAGGATCCGTGAAACCCAAATCCTGATCTTTTCTTTCGCCGCGCATTTGCTTACGCTCTTCGGAAGAGGCCACAAACCGTACCTTTCCGGAATTTAAAAGTTCTCGTTCTAAACTTTTCGTGAAAATCTGGGTATTAATATGTTCATGGCTACGGTTGGCCATACTTCCGACAATAACAACAGGTTGCCGCCCTTGATCTTTTTGAAAAGTCTCAAGCCACGATGCCTTTAAACAATCCGCTATTGTTTCTTTAGAGACGAGCTGTGCATCATAATCATTCCACACGCCGCTTAAATCCACTTTATTATCCACTTTAACGCGTTCCACTTTCGTCGCGCAACCGCTCAGACAAAAAGATAAGATAATTATGCTAAAAAATAATGTGCGATGTTTATTCATGGCTCTCTCCTTTTATTGTTTTTTGTAAATAGAAAAAATGGTTGGTCTTTTAGGCAACACTTTATTTTGGCGCCGCCATTCTTTAATGTGTTGTGTTTTTATCCATTGGTTTGCTCCTAATATATCACTCGCAATGCTTAAATAAGTTTCCGACGAACAAGAAGCTAAAATATCTTCAAAAAGAGAACTATTGCGATAAGGCGTTTCCATGAAAATTTGTGTTTCATCGTCAAGAAAAGAATGATTTTCTAATTCTTTTATTTTCTTAATCCGTGCTATTTTTTCTTTAGGTAAATATCCATGAAAAGCAAAACGCTGGCCATTTAATCCTGACCCCATAAGCGCCAATAAAATCGATGACGGCCCAATAAAAGGAAGAACTGTCATATCATGCTGATGCGCTAATAAAACCAATGCCGCGCCTGGATCCGCAACGCACGGACAACCCGCTTCTGATAAGACCGCGATATCCTTTCCCAAAACACTTTGAAAATCTTTCTTTAATTGTTCGGATGAAGTATGTTCATTTAAAAGAAAAAAACGGCATTCAGACAAAGGAATATCTGGAATTATATTTTTTAGAAAACGCCTGGCTGATTTTTCCTCCTCTACAAAAAAAACACGCACATCGCACCAGGCCTTCGAATCAAAAAAAGAAAAAAAGTCTTCCGTATCACTAATAGGAGTTGGAATAAGAAATAATTTATTCATAATAATAATTTATATCGAACCTAAAACGCCTTGAATTCTATCTAAAAGACGATTGACATCAATGGGCTTTATCAAATACGCCTTAACACCTTTAAGTTGAAAAATCGGCTGATTCTCTTGATGAGATGTCAGAACAATAACAGGAATGGATTTTATCCTTTCGTCTTTATTTTTATTAACCATAAACGTGTATCCGTTCATTTCCGGCATTTCCACATCAAGCACAATAAGGTCTGGCATTTTTTCTACCGCGACCTTTAATCCTTCCGCTCCATTAAAAGCCAAAAAAACTTCGAACCCTTGATTAACCAGTTGCGGCTGAATAATTTTTAAATTAATACGGTCATCATCGATTAATAATATTTTCTGTGCCATATTTTTCCTCCAAGCTCTTTATGAACTTTCTGATAATGCCAATTGAAGAATCCGATCAATCAAATTTTCATAAGAAAGCCCTTGTTTTTCTGCGGATTGAGCGACCTCGTCGATTCTCGCGATACACGGGTTCGCGTTAGGTTCAATAATATAAACTTTATTATCAGGCGTCACGCGAATATCAAAACGCAAATAACTTTTAATATTTAACGCCCGATACGCACGTTTACATACATCACAAATCTCTTCCCAGACACCATCCGCTAATTTCCCGGCATAAACGCTTTTAATGCCCCAACGCTCACGATAATCATCATCCCATTTAGCCTTATAAGTCGCTATACGCGCGTCCTCCGGAAGATCGCCGAATTTCAATTCCCGCGGCGGTAAGACCATAAGTTTCTTATTGCCTATTATTGTAATATAAAGTTCGCGACCTTCAATAAATTCTTCCACAATAACATCAGCATTCATATTCTGATGAATAAATTTGATACGGTCAAAAAAACCTTCTTCATTATCCACAATCGAAGCCTGAGAAATCCCGCGCGAGGCCTCCTCATTTAATGGTTTAATGACAACAGGCAATTTGAGTTTTTTAGGAACCCACACACGATGCCCACGGTAAAAAATATGAAAATGCGGATTTTTAATGCGATGATAGGTTAAGATCTTTTTTGTTAATCCTTTATTATTACAAATAAAAATGTTTTCCGACGTCGCCCCGGTATAAGGAATGGCGATCATTTCTAACAACGCGGCCATATTTTTTTCATAATAAGATTTTTCATTAAAAACTTCTGCCATATTAAAAATCACATCCGGCTTATTTTCCGCAATCTCTTCGAATAACGGCGTGACATCATTATGAATACCCAACAAAGACACTTCATGCCCGCATGCTAAAAGAGCCCGATAGACATCATTTTCCGTATACATATTCTGTGGATCCGCGAACTCTTGGTGATAATCATAACCGCGCGGCATCACATAAGGACAACTAAATAATAACAGCACTTTTATTTTCTTTTTTTTCATTTTCGTTTTTGTGCTTTCTTGGGACGAAGCCTCCCCACATAAAAATAATTCATCATCAATGCTGTTAAATAAGAAGCTGTCTGTAAAATAGTTTTTATATCATCCTGCTTTATTTCTAAGCGCAACGCTTTCGCTCTTTTTTCCATTTGAGTTAAAATCTCTTCAATCAGATATTTCTTTTGCGATGAAACAGCAGAAACCGCCTCAATCAAATCTATGCGATATTGTTGAAAAAAAACGCTGGCTTTAGCCTTCTTGGCGTGATCGAGACTCGGGGACAGAAAAACCTTTTTCAAAAAATTATCATGAAAATCAGGAAATTCTTCAGCTAAAGAAATCCGTCTTTTCTTATAATAATTTTCAAGTGTTATTTTTAATGTAGCCAATCGCCACCATTGATGCGCCTTCACGCATAATGGTTTTTTCCCTTTTATGCTTCGCATAAGATGATCAACATAATCTAATTTCTGACTCGCGCGCCACCCTTGATATTTTTTCTGCCAATCAGTATCAGGCGTCAGCCAAACCGCAAAGGTTTCAACAAAATCCTCGTCCGGATGGTATTGCGCATAAAACCCTTTTAAATGATGAACATAATTTTTACTATACCGCTGATATTTATAAGTGTCTTTGTATTCTTCCGTCGACAAACCAAAAATATTTTGCCATTCTCGTCGTTTATTAAGTTTATAGGCATAACATATCGCATGGCCGGCCTCATGGCGTAAAAGTTTCATACAATCTGCTTTTGTCCCGCCCTCAACTTCTTCCATCATCTTTTTTTCCAACTGCATCAATCGCGGATGCGCTAAATAAAACGGCACGCCAATACACGTTTCTCCTTCAGGAGTTAACCATTCATCCGCCCAATAACACACAGGATTAAACAGAATTCCTTTGGATGATAGTTCCTGATACAATTGATCGACGCACTCTTTAACCCACGTCCCTTCTATTGTTACCGGCAAATCACAAAGACGCGTTTTTAAAAGATCTTCTTCGGGGATTACATTCAAATCTATCGGCAGTTTCTTTTTTTTCATATTCTTATAAAATATTTTTAACTTTTAATCGTTGAAAAATTTGTTGGTGTTTTTTAAAATTAATCTTCCCGGGTTGATAATCGCACGCAGTTACGCTTGCTGTTGCGGTGGCGAAACACAAGGACTCTTGAAATGTCCTTTTTTTCATATAATAGCAAAGAAATCCTGCCAGAAAAGCATCCCCGCACCCTACCGTTTGACAGACTTTTATACGTTTAGGACTGACATACCACATTTCTTTTTGATTAGACCCTATAACTCCTTTGTCTGCTAAAGATAATAAAACGATTCTCACGCCATGGCTATGAAAAAAATGGATCGCGCGTTTCATCTGCGCAACAGTTTTTATTTTTTCTTTCAAAACATCTTGCGCTTCTTGGAGATTTGGTTTAATGACCAGTGGCTTATATTTAATAGCTTCTAATAAAGATTTTCCATTGGCGTCTAAAGCACAAGAAAGATGTTCCTTGTGGGCTAAAGAGATCAAATCTCCATAATAAGAATCTGGCGCGCCATAAGCGCTACGTCCCGACAAAACAACAAAAGAACTTTTTCTTATCAGTTCTTTATATTTTTTTTTAAAAGCCATCAGATCCTTAGCCGATACGCGAGGGCCCAAAGATAAAACACGCGTTGTTTGATGAGAATGTTTATCAATGATCGTTAGGTGAGCGCGCGATGATCCGCGCGCAATGCAAAGAAAATCTGATTTTAATTTTTCTTCCCGAGCCAATTGTGCGATTCTTTTTCCATCTGCTCCGCAAAAAATTCCCGTAGCGATGACCGGAAGACCGAATATTTTTAACACGCGGGCGACATTGAGTCCTTTGCCTCCCGCGCTCCAATATTCTTTTTTCAAAAAACATTCTTGCCCGATTTTAAAATCATCCAAGATAATGGTGCGGTCTAAAGAGGGATTAAGCGTGACGGTTAAAATAGATTTATCCATAAAGTAAAAAAGCTATCAGCTATCAGCTTCCTATAACCAGCTCGATACACAAAGCTGATATATGATGACTGATATCTGATAGCTTAATTTTTCTCTCCGTTAAATCTTTATAAAAAATTTCTTATCTTATTTTAAATACGTTTTTAATTCCGCCCATGTCTTTTGGCCAATAACACCATCGGCTTTGAGTCCGTGATCCCGCTGAAAATCTTTAATCGCTTTTTGAGATTTCTGACCAATCTTCCCATCGATTGAGCCCTGATAATATCCTGCGGCTGAAAGCGCTCGCTGAATATCTTTAGGGTCGGCATTCACGCGAATGATATCATCTGGTTTCGCGGCCGGTGATTTAGCCGAAAGATCTGCCGCAGTTGTTGTTGATAAAGAATCCGGTTTTTTTAAATTTTTAATTTGAAAATTGAGGTCATCAATTTGATATTTCAAATCGCTGATCTGCTGTTCTTTTTTGACCAAACTATCTTCCAAATCTTTGACTTTTTGCTGAACGCCTACTTCTTGTGGCGCAACTTTTTTTGTCGTGGCGCATCCGGATAGAGCAACAACCAAGACAATTACCATAAAAATTCTCGTTATCATTGTTTTCCCCCTTTGTTAAAAAATATATGCGTATAAGCTCAATTATAATTTTGAAGATGCCTTAGCTTATCAAAAGAATATATTCTTATGCAAGTAAATTCGTGAATAATTTTTAATATTTATAACTAAAAAAAAACGGCGAGGTTTTGGCCTCGCCGTTTTGCCCGTGTTTCTCATCACGGACTCGGTTAAGTCAGAATCGCTGACTTTTTGGGGGAGAAGATATCTGTTTTCCAGTAAATTTGTATATTAAGCGTATGCTGGAAGTTCACTTTTAAAAAAGTTCTTTGATGCGTCATATAAAAACTGCCAACACATTTTAAATCCACTTGTTCTAATTTCTTTTTAGAATCCACATTCTTTACAATATAAATTTGTGGCGCTTCGGATGTCTCGACCATACTCTTAATCTCTGTCACATGATAAAAAAATCTCTTTGTAATATGCGTAATAGAATCTTGATCCTCTATTTTTTGGCATAAAGAGAGTTCTTTGGTGCCTTTTTCATAATCTTTTTTATTTTTGAATATCACGCGTTTCATAATTATATTTTTTCCCTTTCACTCAAAGTATAACATCGGACATTGCGCTAACAAGAGCGGTTGAAACGTTTTTAGAAATCGCTTTCTTAATTTTATTCCGACGAGGAAAATGGGACTTGCTGATAAAAAGAAAAAAATTTTTATTTATTACTCCCGAAGACAATATATAAAGATGATAAATCTATAATATAAATATAGGCCATGGCTATAAACTCTTTCAAGAAATAAAAAAATGGCTAATTTTTATATAAAATTATATAAAAACGTTGATTTTTCCAGAAAATATTAAAAAAATTACATTTTTTGGCTAATTTTTGGCTTTTTATTCGAAAAAATAGAGGTCTTTGGCTCTTGGCCGGAAAGAAGTCTTTTAATATTAGGTTTGTGCCGGAGGACAACAAAAACACAAAAAATAATACCCAAAAGAATAACTAAAAAAGATTGATTCGTAAATATCATAAAAATAGGTAAAAAAACTGCGGAAATAATCGATGATAAAGAAACAAAACCGGATATTAAAAAACAAATAACCCAAGTAAGAACAGTCCATAAAAGAACTGGTCGAATGACCGCAATTCTGATCGTTAATCCAATTAAAACGCCTAAACTTGTTGCTATCCCTTTTCCTCCTTTAAACTGCAAAAAACAGGTCCAATTATGTCCGCACACAACAGCCACAGACATTAAAATTCTTGGCAAAATATCCGCAACGCCCAATAAATCCGGGATAACAGCAACTGCGACAACGCCTTTAAGAATATCTAAAACCAAAACAAGAATGCCAGGGCATTTACCAAAGACACGAAAAACATTTGTAGCGCCAACATTGCCTGAACCATGCTGACGAATATCAACATTTCTAGCAATCTTCCCAAATAAATACGCTGTCGGAATAGATCCGATAAAATAACTGATTATGATACCCCATAGAATATTCATCTTTATCCTCCTGTATTAAGCACTTTAATACCTGTGCGTATATAATCAACCGTAGATATAAAAGTAAAAAACAACATCACATACCAAACAATAAAAGAAAAAGGCCACTGTAAAAGAATGCCGATAATAGAAAAAACTTGTAAAAACGTTGTGCTCTTCCCCCAGAAAGTCGGCTGAACATCAAGCCCCTGATGGACCATGTAAATAATAAAACTTCCCACAATCAAAAAAACATCCCGACTGATGACAGCGATAACAATCCATCCTGGAAAACGAATCGTGTCCATCAAAAAGCTTCCCTTATAATAAAGGCAGATAAAAGCACTCATTAAAAGCAATTTATCAGCTAAAGGATCAAGAATTGCGCCTGCTTTCGTTTTCTGATATTTCGTTCTGGCAATATACCCATCAATAACATCTGAAATAACAGCAAAT
>JAKQLT010000065.1 GCA_029567025.1 Candidatus Omnitrophota bacterium
AATGCCAATTAAGATCATTACCTAATTTTCTTTTCCAGATGATTTCTCTATTTCCATGAAAAGATTTATAATAATTCTCTAAATCTTCTACACTGATCAACGACGATCCGTTATCCCCATGTTTTCTCACTTTGCCATACTGAATAAGGTAAGAAATATTTGAGGTCGTTACCTCTCGCCTCAAAAATTCACTAGCCCATTCGCAGGCTTCTTTTATCGTCATTAATTCTACCTGACTTGATTTCATTTATTCGCCCCTTTCATTCTTTTTATCACTCTTTAGGGGATAAGAGGAATGATTATTTTTTATTATTATATTTTCGGTATCGCTGTCACCACCACACCCTGCACCTGAAAATCTTTTGTTAATACAATTGGTTGATGCTTTTTATTTGTTGATCTCGGCCTTAAAACATATGTTTCTTTACCGATACGAAATTCTTTAATGGTCGCCTCATCATCGATTAAAGCCACCACGGTATCGCCGTTTTTTGCTACTGTCTGCTGACGAACCAAAACCAAATCACCGTCATTAATCCCTTTTTGATCCATTGAATCGCCTTGGGCTTTAAGCAAAAAATATCGATGCGGTGGCCGGGCTAATTTTGTGCTAACCGGAATCCTCGCTTGAATATTTTCCTCTGCCAAAATCGGTGCGCCGCAAGCTACAATCCCTACCAAAGGAACGTCCACTGTTTGAGCGCGTGTAGTATCATCTCCCAAACTTTTAACAAACTGTAAATTACCGTCTTCTTTACGGCGTAATGCGCCCTTCTTAACGAGTTTATCAACAATAAGCGATGCTGACCGAGGAGAACGATATCCCAGAGAGGACATTAATTCTCGCATGGAAGGAATACGACCGACATGCATGAGGGAATTACGAATTTCGCGGATGGCTTCTAATTCTTTATTGGTGACTGCTGCTGCTTGCATGTATACACTATTATACAGAAAAGATACTTTGTCAATAAAAATTTTCTATACTTAACACGCCTCTTTTTCTTCCAAATTCGATAAGACGGATGCCCCCGTTAAAAATAAAAAATCCTCCAGTCCATTTTTTATGCTGAGATTTTTCAAGGGATTTCTTTCTTATACCTTTTCTCTCTGCACTTTACCGTTGGAGGTAATTTCCACCACTTCTTCAATTTTCACTTTAAAAACAACGCCTTTTTTCGGAAAAGAAAATTCAAAATGGCTGTGTTTTTTTCCGCGCTGAATGCCTTCGACAATACGCTTGACTGTTAAAGAAACTTCACGACTTTTTATATCTTTAAGTATCGCATCAAATTCCTCTCTAGATGTTAAAAGATCAACCGAACCATTAACCTGATAGCCAATCAAATGCTCAAAATCTATAAAAGAAATGGATGCAAAAGGATTAACTTTTAAATTTTGCCAAGTTTTTCCGACAACATAGTCCGCCAAATAAATAAAATCCCTGTCTATTTTTATCAACAATTTCGGCGCGACATTGGGCTTGGCGTCTAAATTAGAGGTTGCCACAAGAACAAATTCTTTAGTCTTTAATAATTTATTAATAGCGTCGATAAGCATAACTATTCTTATTTGAAAATAATAATAAGCGTTCCAGCCACAATAAAAAAGGAACCGACCCATTCATAAAAACTTAAACGCTCGCCTAAAAATAAAACAGATAAAAGAATCACAAATGCTAAACTTAATTTATCAATAGGCGCGACTAAAGACGCCGGCCCGGTTTTTAACGCGCGATAATAACACATCCACGAAAGCCCTGTGGCCAGCCCAGAAAGCACCAAAAAAATTAAACTTTTACGATTCAAAAGAAATGGGTTTTGCCATTCCTTGCGGACAAAAACCAATATCGCTAAAAAAATAATAATAACCATGGTGCGAATAAGCGTGGCTAAATTCGACGAAATATCTTTAACGCCGACTTTAGCTAAAACAGCCGTTAATCCGGCAAAAAACGCCGAACCTAAAGCGAACAATTTCCAATCTAACATATCATCTCCTTTATGGCTTTCTTTAAACAGGAAGTTTTTGAGAAGCATTTATTAACATCTCTAAATGTTTTTCTTCTTCTTTAATAATTTTTGAAATAGCATCATGAAAAATATTGGAAAATGATTTAGATATTTCCACATACGTGCGTATGGATTCCTTTTCTAAATTAATCGCTATATTAAGAACTTCTTTCAAATTAAGATTGTTTAAAGAAACGCTATCGAAACTTAAAGCTTTTTGTTTAATTTTGTCTAATTGATTTTTTAAGATTTCCCGCACGTCAATAACATAATCATACGGTTCATCGCTTAACTTTATGGCTTTTGCAATCTCTAAAAATTTAACCCGATGCTCGGCTTCTTGGACGGATAAAAAACCAAGGACTTCTTGAATTCTTTTATCCTCCGTTAAATCTTTCAGCCGTCTATAAAAAGTAATTCCTGCGGCTTCGACGTCCATGGCCATTTCAGCAATTTGACTCGGTAAAAAAATATAACCCATTATTTTCCTCCTTTAAAATGTAAAAACTGCTTAAAATATTCTTTGGCCTGAAAAATTTCTATCGCCTCGACAATCAAAATAATCGCTAAAAGCAATAAACTCCCGCCTATAATTCCTAAAACGCTTAATTTGTATTGACACACTAAAATAAATAAAGCGTAAGAAGTCATTGCCACCATAAAAACCATCGGTAAAACCACGAACCAAATGGGTTTTCCTTTCTTCTTAAGCCAAACAGCGACCACCATAAGAGCCAATCCCGCCAATAATTGATTCGTCGCTCCAAAAATAGGCCAAATAATTTTCCACGCCGGAACAATATTCCCGCTGGCATCTTTTAAATTAATTAAAACAAATATTGTCGGCAAAGACAAGGTAATAAAAGTTGAAAAATAACGATAATTCTTATTATTCCAATTAAAAAACTCTTGAAAAATATAACGCGCCAATCTCGTTGTTGTATCAAGGGTGGTTAAAATAAAGGTGGCTAAAGCTAAAACACCGAAAGACATCCCAAATTTTTCAGGGACACCAAAGACCGAAAGAAATTTTGCCATCCCGTTTCCATAAATAGCCAAAGGAACTTTTTTCGTCAAAGGATCATTAAAATCAAGCATCATAATAACACTTAAAGCAATGACAGCAACCAATCCTTCAATTAACATGCCTCCATATCCAATAGGCAAAGCATGCGTTTCTTCTTTAATTTGTTTAGACGACGTGCCGCTGGCGACAATCGAATGAAATCCACTAATAGCCCCGCAAGCGACTGTGACGAATAAAATCGGGAACATCGGTCCTATTTCAGGTGAAACCCAACCGGTAAACGCGGGATATTTTAAAGAAAACCCGCCTAATAATATGCCACAAAACCCTCCTAAAATAGAACCGTAAAGTAAAAAACTGGAAAGATAATCTCGAGGCTGAAGCAACATCCAAACAGGCATAACCGAAGCCATAAAACAATAAATCATTAATAAAATCGACCATGTTTTCGTCACATCTCCCCCAAAAACAGGCGTAATCTTAAGGGGCCATTCTTGCCCTAACCAAACACTTAAAAAAATTAATGGAACAAAAATCAAAGAAGCTAAGGAAATCTTTATTTTGAATCGATAAATAGCCATCCCAAATCCAACGGCCAATATCATAAATAAAATAGATGATGTCGCAACTCCGGCATCAGCTTTAAAAGTTGTTGCTGTCAAGTCCGCAAAGACCGTCAAAACATAGATTAACGTAAACCAAATAAAAACAAGCATCAGCCGATAAGCGCGCTGAGACATATAAAGACGGGCGATTTCAGCAATGGATTTTCCGCGATTGCGGATAGAAATAACTAAATTAGAAAAATCATGAACGCCACCGATAAAAATAGCTCCAATGATAATCCATAGCCAGACCGGTAACCAACCAAACGCTAAACCAGCGATAATCGGGCCTAAGACAGGCCCAGCGCCGGCAATCGATGAAAAATGATGACCGAATAAAACAGGGGCGGGCGACGGGACAAAATCAACGCCATCATAAAGCGTTTGAGATGGAGTAAGATTTTTTTTATTAAGATCAAAAAAACGCGCCAAAAATCCGCCGTATTTCCAATACGCTAAGCTAAACAAAAAACAAGCTGTGATAAAAATAATCGTAACCATAAAAAGTATTTGTTATTTAACACATTTTTATAAAACTCTCAAACTATTGCGTCCGGACCGCTTAGCCCGATAAAGAGCCTGATCCGCCCGCTTAAAAACATCGTCTGGAAAATCCTCAGGATAAACTTTCGTTAATCCGATACTAACCGTCAACCGATGACCTTTCATAACAGGCCATCTTTTTTCTCCTACAGCTCGTCGAATTCTTTCTAAAACAATCCTGGCATTTTGAGATGGAGTATTTTTCAAAAGAAGAACAAATTCTTCCCCGCCATAACGCCCGATACAATCGGTAGGACGCAAATTCTGTCTTAAAAGGGCCGCTAAATTTCTTAAAACCGCATCACCGGTTTGATGACCATAACGATCATTGATCTCTTTAAAATAATCCACATCCATAACCGCGACACTTAACTCTTCGCCAAATTTTTTGGCCTTCTTCATTTCTTGCCCCAATCGTTTTAAAATATCACGTCGATTAGATAAAGATGTTAAAGGATCGATCTGGGCTAAAACCTTCGCTCTATCGCGTTGTCTTTGAATCCGTTCATAAATAGACGCATCACGAAAAATCTCCACCGCTCCCACAATACGTCCCGCATGCTTAATAGGACCGGTACGAATATCTACAGGGAGCCTTACACCGTCTTTTCGTCTTAAATAAACCCGCTTAGCATAACGATGATTATTTTTAATAGATTGCGTTAATGGACATTCCTGTAAACATAGCTGTCGCCCTTTTTCATCAGTATGCATCAGAAAATTATCGTGACAAAATTTATTAAGGACTGCTCGTGCAGAATAGCCCGTAATTTTTTCAGCTTGTTTATTCCAAAAAAGAATTTGCCGCTCATTATTCACAAAATACACACCATCATAAAGCTGATGAACGATATTCTTAAAAATTGAATCGGATAACTCCTGAAGAACTCTTTTCATAATAAAAAATTTTCTTATTTATTTTCATATACATGCACATCGCGTTGCGGGAAAGGAATGGTTAGGCCCGCTTTTTCCAAAGCTAATTTACCTTGTTCAACAACAGAAAAACGCACATCCCAATAATCCGACGGCTTAACCCAAGGACGGCACACCAAATTAACACTGCTGTCGGCTAATTCGGAAACCGCAACGACGGGTGCGGGCTCTTTTAAAACGCGCGGATCATTGACTAAAACCTGCATCAACGCTTCTTTCGCTTTTTTCATATCATCCCCATACGAAATGCTAAAAACCAAATCAATCCTGCGTTTCTCAATCGCAGAAAAATTAGTCACATTATCGCCCGTGATTTTAGAATTCGGCACTATTTCTCGACGATTATCAGGCGCGTTAAGAATCGTATTAAAAATTTGGATTTCCTCAACTGTGCCCATGGTCCCAGCCGCAGCAATAAAATCCCCAACCTTAAAAGGACGAAAAAGAATAATGAGAATCCCAGATGCAAAATTCGATAAAGAACCTTGTAACGCCAAACCAACGGCTAAGCCTGCCGCACCTAAAATCGCGATTAACGATGTTGTTTCAACCCCGACTTTATTCAAAGCCGCCAAACACACAAAAACAAATAATACCCAATAAACAATATTACGAGTAAAAACTGCTAAGGTCTTTTCAATCTTTGACTGCTCCATCAATTTTCCGACAAAATTCGCCAACAAATGAGCGGCCCAGCGCCCTATAAGAAAAATAAAAATCGCCGCAAATAAACTAAATCCATTTTTTATTAAAACATCTAAGACTTTCTCCAACATCCCTTGCATAATATAACTCCTTTCTTTTTAAATAAAAACGCCTTCGCCTACTTTCCCAAACGAAATGTATTTTGAAATAATCCTTTAACCGCGTCAACCGTTTTCTTACCAGCTTCTTGAGCCGTAGAAGCCACACCCGTCACAACACCTTTAGCCCCAGAAAGAACGCCACCGACAGTGCCTTGCAATCCTTTCAAATTAAAATTCGTCAAAGAAGCGATTGTTGTATTCATAAGCGCTTTAGCCACTATCAAATTAGCCAAAACATACGGATTATCAATATTGCGGTACGTTTCATTAAGATTTATTTTAAATTCCTTAACATCCGGCTTAGCTCCTTTGGAATAATCTTTATAAATAACTTGTCCGATTTTTAACTGAAACAAATCTATTTTAATATCCGGCATTTTCACAGGAGCTTTTTTCTCCGAAGATTTCGTTTCCGGTTTTTGCGTTGTTTGAATATTCTTTAACGCGTCAAGGTTCAGTTCTCCTTTCCCATTTTTTACAACGACAAATTCTTTAAGATTAAAACGAACTTCTGGAAGATAAATTTTTCCGCGTAAAAGAGAAGGCAAATCATAATGGACATAAACTTCTGGGATGTCCACCATCGTCTTATCAGGGAAATGAGAAGGATTCAATAAGACAACATCTTTAATATCCACAACCGGTTTGAAAACGCCAACATGAAGGGTTCCCATATTCAATTTCAACCCGGTAAATAATTCAATGCCTTTCTCGACTGAAAATTTAATAATGCTATCTTTAAAAATAAAAAGAACCGCAATCACAACAACAATAATCAAAAGAACCATAAAAAATTTTTTCATAAAAACTCCTCTTGTTAAAAAATTTTATTACTTTACTTGTTTTTTGTATCGGACCATTATTTTTCGAAAAAACTGAGGTCGATGGCTTCGAGATGGAGGAACCTAATGATCAACCTACCGACGCCGGTTAATCCGATGTATTATCAAACTACGAGTTAATGCTCCCGGCATTTTTGTAACTGAAAACGTCAGCTGTCTGGCGATGCTGGTCTTGAACACCGCCGTATATCAATGCCGGTTTAACCGTATTCTTCTTGTTCAGCTTCTGATAATACCGCAATCCTTTAAAATAATCCTCGTTAACCGTGCTTCCCAGCTTTACCTCGACAGGCTTAATGGATGCGCCATTCTCGAGGAGAGCATCAATCTCATTGCCAATATTATCGCGGAAGAAATAGATATTGCTGTTCTTGCCTTGATTTGTCCGGGCCTTTAAAAGTTCGGCAATAATAAAATTCTCAAATAACTGGCCCTTGAGCGGATGATGGGCGATATGCTTGACGTCTTGTATATTTAAAAGGTACGAAGCCAGCCCGCAATCTGTAAAATATAATTTAGGCGATTTAATAAGCCTTTTACCGAAATTAGCATGATGCGGACGCACAAAGAAAATGATATAGCTTGCCTCAAGCACGCTTAGCCAGCTTTTCGCCGTAACATGACTAATCCCACAGTCATTGGCCAAATTTGATAGACTCACTATCTGCGCCACCCTGCCCGCACAAAGCTTGATGAATTTCTCAAACTTGGCGAGGTCTGTCACATTGATAAGTGATCGGATATCCCGCTCAAGGTATGTGCTGACATAAAAGGAAAGCGCCTCGGTAGGATTAAGCTTTTTGTCATGAATGCGCGGATAAAAACC
>JAKQLT010000093.1 GCA_029567025.1 Candidatus Omnitrophota bacterium
CAAACCTTAGAAGGTTTACAATCGTGTTATGTTATGGCGATACCATTTTTTAGAACAATGTTGGTCAGTACTTTAGTGTATACTTTTGTTTTTTTTGGGGCTTATGAGTTGATAGCTCGTGCCGTAAGAAATACAAAATTTGCTTCTTATGTCCTTTAATGTGAATAAAAAATAGAATCATTTTTAAAGGGAAGGATTTTTAAAAAGTCCTTCCCTGTTTTTTAGTCAAAAGGAGAGCATAATGAAAAAAGTTATTATCATTGGTTCTGGTATGGGAGGATTAGCCACAGCGCTTCGTTTATCGACTTTAGGGTATGAGGTAACTGTTTTAGAGAAATTCCATCAGCCCGGCGGTCGATTAAATATTATTGAAGAAAAAGGTTTTTTGTTTGATCAAGGCCCATCGTTTATGAGTATGAGTTATGAATTCAAAGAGCTTTTTGATAGTTGCGGGTTGCCGTATTTATTCAAACAAGAACCATTAGAGCCCGTTTATCAAGTTTTCTTTGAAGGGAAAAAGCGATCCTATCGCGTATCGAAAGATCTTGGGAAGTTGCAGGAAGAGTTTAAAGAATTTGAGCCGGATATCGCTCTAAAAGTCGAGAGATATTTAAAAAGAGCGAAAGCATTTTTTGATGATACGGAAAAAGAAGCTGTTAAGTCGAATTTTGATAATATTTTTGATTATTTAATAAAATTAGCCAAAGTCCCTAAAAAACATCTGCCGTATTTATTTAAGAGCTTATGGAAGCAGGTTGAAGAAGATTTTTCTTCTGAAGAACTTCGCATGATTTTTTCTTTATGTGCGTTTTTCTTGGGTACAACACCATTTGACACGCCCGCGATTTATTCTTTATTAAGCTATGTGGAATTACGCCACGACAGTTATTGGTCTATTGAAGGCGGAATGTATAAAATTGTTGAGGAAATTATGAAGGCGTTAAAATCGAGAGGCGTTGATTCTCATTTTAATACAGAAGTTGTTGAAGTGTTAAGTCGAGATAACAAGGCCTATTCGGTTAAAGATCAGAACGGAAAAATTTGGGAATCCGATATTTTTGTGTGTAACGCGGATGCGGCTTCTTTTCGTGGGCAGGTTTTAAAACGTCCAGAATATAGCGAAGAAAAACTTGATAAAATGCAGTGGGGCATGGCGCCGTTTACGATTTATTTAGGAGTGAAAGGAAAAATTCCTAATCTTTTACATCATAATTATTTTTTGGGAAAGAATTTTACACAGTATGCACAAACAATATTTTCTATGACTTCATCACCGGAGAAACCGTATTATTATGTCAATGCCTCATCTAAAACTTGGGCGGGATGCGCGCCGGAAAATTGCGAGAATTTATTTATCCTATGCCCGATGCCGGACTTACGAACGAAAAAAGACTGGTCGGATAAAGAGGCGTTGGCGAATAATATTATTGATGATTTTGCAAAACGCGTGGGTTTCGATGTTCAATCAAACACCATTGTTAAGAAGATTTTAACGCCTTTAGATTGGCAGAATATGTTTAATCTTTATAAAGGTTCGGGTTTGAGTTTGTGCCATGGACTTAATCAAATCGGGATCTTTAGGCCGAAAAATAAAGATGAAAAATTAAAGAATTTTTATTACGTCGGCGCATCCACCATTCCAGGAACAGGTTTGCCCATGGTGATTATTGGATCAAAATTAGTTTTAGAAAGAATACAAAAAGATGAAAGAGCTTTATCTTAAGACATCGCAGGAATTAAGCGCACTATTGACCACGCGTTACAGCACGTCGTTTAGTTTAGGCATAAAGGTTTTTCCGAATGAGATCCGTCGTGCGATTTTTTCCATTTATGGATTTGTGCGTATTGCTGATGAGATCGTCGATACTTTTTACGAACATGATCAGCGTGTCTTGCTTAATGATTTCAAACAACAGACGGAAGAAGCCATAAAGAAAAAAGTTTCAACCAATCCTATTTTGCATTCCTTTCAAAATGTTGTCCATCAATACAATATTGATTTAGATTATATAGAATCTTTTTTTCATAGTATGGAAATGGATCTTGAAAAGGTTTCTTATTCTTATGATCTTTATCAGAAGTATATTTATGGATCGGCGGAAGTTGTGGGATTGATGTGTTTAAAGGTTTTTTGTCAGCATAATGAGCCATTATTTGAAGAATTAAAACCTTTTGCTATGAAATTGGGTTCGGCGTATCAAAAAGTAAATTTTTTGCGTGATATTCAAGCGGATTATGAATTAAGAGGACGGATTTATTTTCCTCAAATCGATAATAAAGAAAAATGGACGAATGATATTAAAAAAGTATTAGAAAGTGATATCGAAAAGGAATTTCTTGAAGCGCTTGTTGGCATTAAAAGATTGCCTAAAAGTTGTCAGTTCGCGAATTATTTGGTATTTCTTTATTATCAAGCGCTTTTATCGCAAATAAAAAAAGTTGACATAAGAAAACTTTTTCAAAAAAGAATCAGCGTTTCTTTTTTTAAGAAAATAGCCCTTTTGTTTAAGGCTTTTGCGGTGACAAAATTTATTTGGAGATGATCATGAAAAAAAAGGGCCAAAGGATATTCTTTGTTTTTATAGCCTTTCTTTTATTTTGCGGATTTAATTTTCCAGAACGCCAAGATTTCTCGCGCGAAGAAATAAGACGAGAATTTAAGTTAGCCAAAGATGATCCTCAAAAAGTTGAAAGGTTGGTTAAACTTGTTGAATTGCTGGATCTTGAGAACGGGAAAATAGATGCGGTGGTGTTGTCTTATTATGGCGCGTTACGCGGGCTTCAGGCGAAATACGCCGGAAATCCTGTAATCAAACTGAGCCATTTAAAGGCCTGTCTTCTGTGGCTTGATAAAGCGGTTGAAAAAAGAAGAGATGATCTGGAAGTCCGTTTTGTTCGTTTTTCGACAATACATCATTTGCCCCCGCTATTAGGTATTCCAAAAAGACGGGGAGAAGATATTGCTTTTATTTGCGATGAGCTGGTCAAAAGAGATTTCTCCCTTGTGGATGTTTTAACCCAACAGGAAATGGTCGTGTTTATGTTAAAAAGCCATCGCCTTAATCGCGAGCAAATAGAACGATTAAAACGAGTTGAATTGGAGTAATGATGAGCGTTTATTTTTTAATCGATTTAGCTATTTTTTCTTTCCCGTTTCTTTATAGTTTTGAAAAAAGAGTGAGTTTTTATAAAAAATTTCCTGCTGTTTTTTTAGCGATTTTTTGTGCCGGTATTCCTTATATTCTTTGGGATATGATCGCAACAAAACGAGGCGACTGGTCGTTTAATCCGTTGTTTATCTCTGGAATAAAATTTTTCGGCCTTCCGTTTGAAGAAATTCTTTTTTTTATTGTGGCGCCATTCAGTTGTTTATTTATTTACGAGTGTATTTGTTATTTTATAAAAGAAGATAAAATATTTGATATTCCGAAACGGTTTTGGCTTTTTGTCGCTTTTTTATGTCTTTTTATCGCGTTAATTAATAAAACGCGTGACTATTCTATGATGGTGATGATTTCCTGCGGCTTTTTTATTTTGATGGCATTTTTTCTTAAGCCGTCTTTTTTTCAGTCGAAACGTTATTGGTTGTTTATTGTGATTTGTATTATTCCGTTTTTGATTTTTAACGGAATTTTGACATGGTTACCGGTTGTCAGTTATAATCCCAAAGCGATTTGGGGTGTACGGATTTTCACTATTCCTTTAGAAGATTTATTTTATAATTATTCTTTATTGTCTTTTAATTTGTTTTTTTATTTATTTTTTTTAAAGAAAATAAATCCTCGTTGATTTTGACAATGTGATTTTTATAATGAATTTTTATGAAAATTCTTAAAATATTTTTTCTTTTCATTTTTTTCTCTGTTTTTGCTTTATCCGCTACGGCCTACAAGAGTGAAGAGCTTGTGTGCGCTGTTTATTTGTCCGGCATTGGTTGCCCGAATTGTTCTGAAGCGGATCCAGTTCTTTTGACGCAAATCACGCAACAATTTCCCTATCTGATTATTTTAAAGTATGAGATTTATCACGCCCGACAAGATAATGAAACAGTACAAGCGAATTATTTTGCAAGCTATATTCCCCGTATCAGACCTGGCGTACCGTTTTTAGTTTTTAATAAAAGGCAATATTTTATCGGCAAAACGCAGGTAGTCAATGTCGCCAACCGTCTGGAAGAAGTAACAGCAAATCCGTTTCCTTTATCTGATGGGACAGAAATTTCTTTTAAAAAGTTAGACTTCACATCTTTACCCGGAAAGTTTACTGTTTGGACAAAAAATCGCGTTTTAATTTCCGGCACAAAAGCTAATAATAATATTTTAAAGAAAGTTTTAATAGCCCCCGATATCAATCACGCCTTAAAGGGCGTTGATTTTAAAGTGGTTCAGCCGTTTGCTGTTGAAATTTCCGGCGGAAAAATTAATTTTGACCAGGCTGTTTTGATTGGCGATTGGCGTTTACAGTGGAATGGGGAAGATGTTAAGGTTGTTCATGAAAAAGCGCAGTCTCTTCAGCATTTGATGTTTTGGTTGATTGTGTCGCTCATTCTTTTAGGTTTTGCTTTAACTATGCTTAGAGTCGAGAAAACGCCTAAAGGAAAGAAAATTCGGTTTGAATGGCGGTCGCGTATGCGTGA
>JAKQLT010000103.1 GCA_029567025.1 Candidatus Omnitrophota bacterium
ACGACGCTCTTCCGATCTGTTTTTATGTTGATTGTGGCGTCTTTTTTTGCGCAAGGGTTATTGGGGCCTATTAAACTATTGGCTCGCGCATCGCAAAAAATTGCTTCAGGCGATTTAAGCGCTCGTGTCGCTATTCCCACTAATGATGAGATAAGCGATTTAGGACATGCTTTTAATGAGATGGCAAAAAGCCTTCAAAAAACTATGGTATCTTTGGATGTTCTCGAAAAGGAACAAAAGCGTTTTTCAGATGTTGCGGAAAGTTCGGGGGAATGGATATGGGAAATAGACAGTCACGGGCGTTATATTTATGTGAGCGATATGGTTGAAAAAGTTTTGGGATATAAAAAAGAAGATGTTATTGGACATTATTTCTTTGATTTTTTTACCCCGCAGGATCGTGAGAGGTTTAAAGATGAAATTTTTTCGGCGTTAAGGAAAAAAGAACCCCTGAAAGGTTTTATTAATCATCATGTGCATAAATATGGAAAAGAGATTGTTTTGGAAACGACCGCTTTAGCGATTGAAGATGAGAATGGCGCTGTCGTTGGATATCGTGGGGTTAATCGAGATATTACGGAAATGAGAAAAGCCCAAGAGGCTATTCGTAAGATCAATGAGGATCTCAAAAGCGCTCAAGAACAACTTTTCCACTCGGAAAAATTAGCCGCTATTGGCCAGCTGGCCGCGGGCGTGGCGCATGAGATCAATAATCCATTAGGTTTCATTGGGACCAATTTAGAAGTCTTTAAACAGCATGTCCAGGTTTTTGTGAATATGCAGAAAATTGTTGAATCTTTACTGGATGATTTTAACGAGAAAAATCAAGCCTCGTTACATTCTAAAATAGAAATCTTAAAGGAATTTATTGATTCTCATAATGTATTTTATATTTTAAAAGATGTGCAAGATATTCTTAATGAGTCTAAAGAAGGCGTGGATCGTATTAAAAAGATTGTTGCTGATCTTCGAACTTTTTCACGTTCCGGCGCCGATGAAATAGATTTTGTGAATATCGAAGAGGTTATGGAGAGTGTTTTAAATGTTCTTTACAATGAGTTGAAATATAAAGCGGAAATAGAAAAAAATTATGGATTTGTTCCTCTTATTAGAGCGGATAAAGAGCGCGTCGGCCAGGTTTTTTTAAATCTTATTTTAAATGCCGCGCAGGCGATTGAAGATAAAGGCGTTATTCGTATCAGAACATTTCAGCAAGATCTTTTCGCGTGTGTAGAAATCAGTGATACGGGTGAAGGAATTTCTAAAGAAAATATTCATAAGGTTTTTGAGCCGTTTTTTACGACTAAGCCTGTTGGAAAAGGCACAGGGCTTGGCTTAAGTATTTGTTATGAAATTATTCATAAATTAGGCGGAGATATTAAGGTAGAATCTTTTGTCGGACATGGAACGACATTTACTGTTCTTTTTCCGATTCCGCCGAGAACTAAAGATAAGTCGGAGACATAAATTTTTTTAAGATGAAAGGTTTTTTTGCGTGTGATTTTCTGCCGGGAGCGGGGGTCGAACCCGCATGGAATTGCTCCCACACGCCCCTGAAACGTGCGCGTCTGCCAATTTCGCCATCCCGGCTCTCATAATTGAAATAAAGTATACTGATAAAAAAATCGCCTGTCAATTAGCGAAAAACGTTTAAAATTTTTTAAGTGTTATTTTATGAAAAAGGTTTGAAGAATAATGTCTGACGCCATCGCTACCAATCGAAAAGCTTTTCGGGATTATTTTTTTACCGAACACTGGGAATGCGGGATTATGCTCGAGGGATGTGAAGTGAAATCTATCCGCGCCGGGAAAGTTGATTTTAAAGATTCTTACGCGCGCATCGAAAAAGGAGAGTTATTTTTATATAATTTGCATATTGATGTTTATGATCAAGCTGGTTATGTCAAGCCCGATCCGGATAGACCCAGAAAGCTGTTGGTTCATAAGCGAGAATTAAAAAAGTTAATTGGTTATATTGCGCAGAAGAATTTGCTCTTGGTTCCGACTAGGATTTATCTTAATGCTCGCGGATTTGTGAAAGTGGCAGTGGCGTTAGGCAAGGGAAAAAAACTTTACGATAAAAGAGAGAATATTAAAAAGCGTACCATGGATCGTCATATCAGCCGCGTTATCCGCTCTAAACAAAAGGGGCGTTAAGGATTATTTGCTTTAATAGGATTTCTTTTATATGATAGGTTGCTGTTGAAGAGAAAATTTGTTCTTTGATTGTTAAAACCATTGACAACAGACAATTCATTTCTTGGGGGTGATTGGCTTCGACTTGAATTATTGTTGTATAGGTGGCATGTCGAGGACGCCTGGTGGGCCTCGTTAATCATCTGGGCACAAATAAACGCAAAACAGTTAATGTTTAGCGACGTAGAGCTCGCATTTGCTTCTTCGGAAGCTCCTGCAGAGCCTGCATTAGTCTAAGCTCACTATAGCTTAGCCCTTTTATAAAGAAGGCCTGCGGCTTTATAAAAGGAACCAGCA
>JAKQLT010000119.1 GCA_029567025.1 Candidatus Omnitrophota bacterium
AAAATAAAAATTAAAATTATGTCGCCTAAAATTATTCTTGCGTCACATTCCGCGCAACGTAAAAAACTTCTTAAAATGCTTGGCCTTCCATTTATTGTTAAACCAAGTCATGCTAAGGAATTTCAGACGATCGCGACGACATGTCAAGCGTTGGTTAAAGATAACGCATTTTTAAAAGCTCAAAGCGTGGCGCGTGATTTAAAGGAAGGATTAGTGATTGGTTCGGATTCTGTTGTTTATATCGGGAAAAAAGAAATTATTGGAAAACCGAAGAATTTGAAAGATGCCAAGCGCATTTTAAAAATTTTATTTAGCCAGCCGCATTGGGTTTATACGGGGGTTGCGGTCATTGATGCCCGAACAAGAAAAAAGATCATTGATTATGATAAAACCAAAATTTTTATGTCGCGATTATCTGATGAGGAAATTGATTGTTATCATCGAAAAATGAAACCGTTTGATAAGGCCGGTGGTTTTGATATTGAAGGCTATGGAAGTCTTTTTATTCGTCGGATTGAAGGATGTTATACGAATGTGATAGGCCTTCCTTTAGCCAAGCTGTCGCAAATTTTAAAGAAATTCGGTGTTTCTATCCTGAAAGATTTTTAGAAGATATGAGGGCCTTTTTCATTTTCTTTTGTTTAAGCTTTTCTTTATCCGTCGCAGGTTGCACATCGTCGTATAATTTAGCAACGGATCGACAGGAAACGTCTTTATATAGCACAGATAAAGAAGTGGATATGGGATACAATTATTCCCGCCAGGTGGAAAAAATTTATCATATTATTCAAGATGTTGATATCAATGAGCGTGTTGAGAGAATTTTAAATCGCATTGTTAAGGTTTGCGATCGCAATGATATTGTTTATTTTATAAAAGTGATTGAAGATAAAAAAGAAAAAGATATTATTAACGCTGTAAGTCTGCCCGGCGGGTATGTTTATATTTTTAAAGGTCTTTTGGATAAAATAAAGAATGATGATCAATTGGCCGGGGTCATTGCCCATGAAATCGGACATATCACTGCCCGTCATGGCATGAAACGTTTGCAAGCGTCTTATGGCGCTTTATTGTTACAATTAGCTTCTATTCAGACGGATAGTAATGTCGCGCAAGGCGTTAATCTAGCGATAGCTGCGTTATTTACACAGTATTCCCAGAATGATGAATTCCAAGCGGATGCTTTAAGTGTTAAATATTTAAAAAAAGCGGGATTTGATCCCGAGGGGGTAAGAAGCGTTTTAGAAATGCTTCGTCAAGAGGAAGAAAAATCGCCGACAAGGCCTATGAG
>JAKQLT010000139.1 GCA_029567025.1 Candidatus Omnitrophota bacterium
CTTGAAGCACATTGAGGCGAGGCGACGTGATTTACAGGCGCGCAAGTGCCTGGGATGAATAAAACTTGAATCAATCACTTTTAAGGTTGGAATTTATCAAAACCAGCCTAACGGTCCTTCGGGCGGCTTTCGCACAACGCCTGAGCGTGGGCGAAGTTCGAGCGCCCCAAAAACGCTTGCGTTTTTGAGGGCGGTCGAATTTGGTTGAGCCCGCATGGCCGAGCGCGCCACAGGGCGCAGCTCGCGCGGGCGAAACCCGAGGAGCGACCGCAAGGGAGCGACGCAGCGCCTACGCTCTTGTTGTACGAAGGCCCGCATCTTGCACGCGCCGCGGAGGACTTAAAAGGTGTTTTGAATTTGGTGATACATAATTTTTGCGTAGGTGCAGCTTTTTCGCGCCGTTCCGCCCTGAGCCATGGATGGCGAAGGGCGGGAGCTTAAGATGCTGTAAACTATATTTCAAAGAGTACAAAAAGCAAATTTTAATCGAATATGTTTTTTGTGTGTTTTTGTTTGTTGAGAGTTGCTTTCAAGTTTGGTATATTTTTTAACACGTACCTTTATTTAGGTTTGAGTAGAAATCCTTTGTTTTTTTAATTGATAATTATCCCCGCCCACAGGGGCGGGGCGTGTTAGTTTAAGTTTTAAATAAAATGAAATCTATTCGGCTTTTTTCACGTTGTCATAAACAATTTCGCCGTTAATTGATTGAGTTTCAAATTCCTTGTTTGATAAGGTTATTATATCTAATGGAATTAAATATTTTTTCCGTCAAAATCATTTGAAATGATAACAAGATCAATATCGCTGTCATGTTTTGATGTGTCGTTAGCATAAGAACCAAATAATATAATTTTTGAAATGTTAATTCCTTTATCGGTTAAACATTTTTCTAAAAAATTTTTAGCTGTTAAAACACTATTTTTATTCATTCTAAGACCCGAAAATTCGCTTTTTTTCGATTATTGTTCTTTAGTATCTAAACTTATGATTTCCATGTTTATAATTATCCCCGCCCACAGGGGCGGGGCGGTAGTGTTTCGTTATTGACGTTTTTGTTAAATAAACTTAGGATTTATAAACATCTTGTCGCTTGTCCATGGTCATTATAAATATTATCAATTCTCTGTAATGAGGAGTATAAATGATTCTATATGATCCGGTTCTAATGCGAAAAAAGCCGTTATATTTATCTGAATGCATTTTTACTATGTCAAGGTTTTTAGGTTCACCGGTTTCATAATAATTCAGTAAGTCTCTTAATGTTTGTTTAATTTGGTCTTTAATGGTTTTATCAAGCGATTTATAAAATTTATCGGCCTTGTTTGAAAGTATAAATCTATAATTCAAGCTCAGTCACCGGCTTCATATCTTCTTCGGTCATATTGTCTAAAATATTTGTTATTTCATCATTTTCCTTTTTAGTCATATGTTTGACGTTAGGATCGGTCATCATTTTTAGGTAAATCGGGTTAATTTTTTCCAGTTTAACATATTTTTTAACAGAATTTTCTATAATTTCGCTTATGCTTCGCCCTTGAACGCGCTTAAGAGTTTCTAAAATCGCCCATATGTCTTCGGATATTGTAAGGTTTTTCCTTAGTTTCATGTTAATCACCTCTATTATGTATTATACAGAATATGCAGATAATTGTCAATATAAAGATGAAAATTAATGAAATCGATTATAAAAATGGGTTTATATAATATTTGAAGCGGTTAAGGTATGAAAAAAAATAATTAGTTTGATGTGCTTTTTTGCGCCGGCCATGGAAGGCCGGCGCTCGGCGCGAAAAAGCGGTTTGATTTTAAAGCGTTTTTATTGAACGGAAAAACTATATCGGCGCGTGCGGTTGGGATGCTATGATTTTAATGAGGCTTTTAAGTTTTAGAATACTGAGGACTTGAGCGGGCTTTCGTACAACGCCCGCGCGTGGGCGAAGTTCGGGCGCCCCAAAAAACGCTTGCGTTTTTTGAGGGCGGCCGAATTTGGTCGAGCCCGCATGGCCGAGCCAGGGCCTCAGGGCCCGCAGCGCTTTTTGCGCTGAGGGTGGTTTTCGAAGCGGCAGTGTTGATTTACGGTGATGTTTATGATGCGTTAAAACTTTATCCGCAAAAAGCGCGTGGCTCGCGCGGGCGAGACCCGAGGAGCCGCCGCGGGGCGGCGGTGACGAGCGTCCACGCGCTTGTTATGCGATGTGGCGCGCGCTCTTGTTAAGGATTCTGGGATTTAGAACTTATCCGTAAATAATTCCAATTTTTCTCCAACATATAATCGCTGATGCCAAGTGCATTAAAGCCAAATAACTACTCGTATATTTCTCATATCTCGTCAACAGTTTTCGAAATCTGTTATACCACGAATGGACAACTTCGATTATCCATCTTCGATTTTTAAAAGGGCGGCCTGGTTCTTTTCTTTTCCTGATAACTCTTGGAAAATAACCTTTTTCGTATATTATTTTTTGTGCCGGTTCGCCGTCATACCCTTTATCAGCATACAAAAATTGCTGTATTGCATCTGGTGAAGCGACTTTCACAGAATCCAGGACATTTCCGAGTTGTGTAACGTCATGCCTGTTTGCCCCTGTTACGACTATCGCTAACGGGATTCCATTGGCGTCTGCCAGCACATGTCTTTTGGTTCCATTTTTTTCCCCGGTCAGTAGGATTCGGTCCAACCGCTTCGTTTTTTAATGCCATTGGCGCTTTTATATTAGAGCCATCGATGCTTTGCCATGACCATGAGATGCCTTCCATCTCGTCATATTCGGCCAGGCCCGCTTCCCAGAGCGCTTCGAAAAATCCAGCCTTCAGCCAGAACCGGAAATATTTGTGTATAGAACTCGAACTCCCGAAACTTTCTTTTTTAAGCGATTTCCATTGGCAACCTGTCCGCAAAACATATACTATCCCTTCAAAAATTTTTCTTGAAGACATTGGTTTTCTTCCACCACCTGTTTTTCGCAGATATGTTTTTTCGACAACTCTCGATTCAGGCCGTGGTATAAACGGTTCGACGCGTTCCCAAAATTTATCAGATACTTCCCAACTCTTTATTTTGCTCATCATTTACCTCGTGTATTTAATGTACTCAGATAAATACATTATACACGAGATGATGGTTTATGTCAAGTTATTTACGGATAAGTTCTTAAATAAAAAATGGAGATGTCGAGGGGCGAGTTGGTTGGAATGCAGTGGTTTTTACCCAGACCGACGGTGCGAAGCTGGAAGCGAGCGCGTCGGTCTGGCGATTTTAGCTAATACCAAGAATATAAACGTTATTGTTGGAAAAATAACTTTCAACTTATTTCTCTTTTATAGAATTTCCCTCAGCTGGTAATTATAATAAATTACCCTCAAGATGGATTTATTATAAGATTACTCAATGTATGCACTAATGGTAGTTTTACCATCAGAAAAATTAGTATTGAATATATGTATATTGAAAAAATTTGATTCATCTATTTTAATTTGATAAGTGCTATCATC
>JAKQLT010000140.1 GCA_029567025.1 Candidatus Omnitrophota bacterium
TCGATATTTACCTTAGATTTTTTAATTTGCCTCGTAATTTTTTCTAAGGATTCGTTTTTAGCAGTAGTCTTATCAGCAATTAAATAAAGATGTGATTTTTTTAGCAGATTTTTTCTCGGCTTCATAAAGTCGGTAACGCAATCCTTTTATCTGTATGGCGCAATTTTCTTTTGTTGTTAGTTTAGAAAATTCCTCTAATACCCTTAGAGATTCTTTTGCTCTTTGTATATTGGCAAAAAATATATCTTTTGTGTCCGATCTTTTAAGCTCATTAACATAAATATTCTTTCCTATATCGCAAAGGCTCCGCCTTGATTCCAGCAGGCTCTCAGCCTTGAATGTTTTTTTTACAATGATATTTAAATCGTGCCTTATTTTCTTGAAGCAAGACGTCAGCCGGTGATTATTCAATGTGAATCTTGTTATTTCTTCGCAGACGCGCAGGCCCTCTTTTGCCCTGTTAATATTAGCGTCAAGAATCCGGTTTATGGTTTTTTTATCGGCGGCTTTTTGCAATTTGTTCTATTATTTTCGATGTAGATAATCCTTTTACCAGACTAATCCTTAATACTTTGCCGCCGGTTCTTTTTACCGGGTCAGCACCTACGATATCTTTCTTGTCCCAGTCGGCCCCCTTCACCAGGATATCCGGTTTAAGTATATTTATTGCCTTTAAAGGAGTAGCCTCATTAAACAAAAATACAAAATCCACGCTTTCCAAAGCAGCAATAACTTTGATTCTGTATTCTTCTTTTATAATCGGGCGCTGTTTTCCTTTAATGGCTTTAACTGATTTGTCGCTATTGACCCCTACGACGAGAATATCGCCATTATTTTTTGCGTCTTCCAAATACTTTACATGCCCGTAGTGCACTAAATCAAAACAGCCGTTAGTAAAGACTATTTTTTTGTTTTTTTTCTTTAGCGATGCGATTGTTTTAGCTAAAGAGGAGATTTCCTTGATTTTTCGGCTTAAGAACATAGTTCTTGTTCGACTATTTCGCATATAACATGTCCTATGGTAATATGGCTTTCCTGGATTCTTGCGGTGATCGCAGAAGGCACTTTTAACGATACGTCAGCAATCTTTTCTAATTCCCCTCCGTCTCCTCCTGTAAGGGCGACGGTCTTTACTCCCATTTTTTTGGCTTGTTTTA
>JAKQLT010000142.1 GCA_029567025.1 Candidatus Omnitrophota bacterium
TCTCATAAAAATACCAAAAACTAATAATACGATAGCTAACATTTTTCTCTCCTTTATTATTAAATATTTTTTTATTAAGCGAAACGTGTCAATATTAACAGAAATGGTTTCCTCAAGCAAGGTTTTATATTTTTAAAACACCAATTAAGAATCATTTTTTAAATGCATCCGCGCGATCGCAAAAGAAATCGATTGAGCTAACTGACGCTCATTGATTTGGCCTTTAATAATATAGTCCTGCGCGCCTTCTTTGATCGTTTGAATCGCTAAGGATTCATCGTCGATGGCGGTTAAGATGATGACAGGAATCTTTAATGCTTTTCTGTAAATTTTACGAAATGTATCGATCCCATCGCTATCAGGAAGGCGCAAATCCAAAACAATCACATCAAAATATTGCTTATCCAAAAGACCAAGAGCGTCTTGAAGATTCTTAGCAGATAAAATGTCCATTTGATGGCTCGAGGCTTTTAACAACATCGCCTCGACCAACTTCGCATCAATGGGATTATCTTCTACTAAAAGGCATTTTATAATTTTCTCATTCATCTCTTTTATAATAATATTTTATATAAAAAACTACTATAAAAATTAAGAATATTTTTTCGTGTTTTCTATCGCAAAGGCAAGAAAATCATCTTCCTTTAAAGATTTTGTAAAATAAAAACCTTGAACAGAATCACATCCTTGAAAGCGCAAATATTCAAGTTGGCCTTCATTTTCAACACCTTCCCCAATCACTTTAAGGTCCAAACCATGCGCCATAGAAATAATCGCTTTCGTTAAAGCCGCGGTTGAAGCATCATCCACAATATCTTTCACAAAAGAACGATCTATTTTTAATGTTTTAAACGGAAATTTCTTTAAATAATTAAGCGATGAATATCCTGTCCCAAAATCATCAATAGAAATGCGCACGCCTATCATACTTAATTGATTTAAAATTTCTTTAATTCTTGGTGTTCCATCAATCAAAAGATTTTCTGTAATTTCCAATTCCAAATGTGTCGACTCTAATTTTGTTTTATTTAAGACTTTTAATATTGTTTCCACGATATTATTTATCTTAAATTGTCGTGAAGACACATTGACCGCAATCCGCAAAGGAAGGCCTAATTGCTCTTCCCATGATTTAAGTTGCGCGCACGCAGTTTCCAAAACCCATTCGCCAATAGGCACAATCAATCCGGTTTCCTCGGCTAAAGGAATAAATGATAACGGCGGCATCAATCCCAATTCTTTATTCTGCCAACGCAAAAGAGCTTCCGCACCGAATATTTTTCCCGACGCTATATCAATAAACGGTTCATAAACTAAAAAAAGCTCATCGCGCTCTAAAGCATGGCGTAATTGAGCTTCAAGCCCTATACGTTTATTGGAGACTTCATTCATTTCAGAAGTAAAAAAATGCAAAGTATTACGCGAAGCATCTTTGGCTTTAAACATCGCGGAATCCGCATTACGCAACAAAGTTTCGGGATCATCCCCATCATCAGGCGCAATCGTAATACCGATACTTCCTGTCATAAAAATTTCCTGGCCTTCAAAAATATACGGCTTAGACAAAATATCTAAAATTTTCTTAGCCACTATTTCGGCCTGGGCCGAGTGCGTTAAATCAGGCAAAATAATTAAAAATTCATCTCCGCCTAAACGAGCAATCGTATCACTATCCCGCGTGACAGATTTTATCCGACGAGACGCCTCAATAATCAAATGATCTCCCACCGAATGTCCCAATGTTTCATTAACACGTTTAAATTGATCCAAATCAACAAACATAAGCGCGACAAGGCGCTGGGCCCGTTGAGCACGAACAATTGCTTGAGATAAACGGTCAAATGCTAACACACGATTCGGAAGGTCTGTTAACGCATCAAAATTCGCCTGATGTTCCAAGCGTGTTTCAAATTCTTTTCTGACAGTTAAATCCTCTTTTGTAACCAAATAATTAGTGATAACACCTTCCGGATCTTTAATCGGCGTAATAGAAATATATTCCCAATACGCCTCGCCATCTTTTTTCAAACTGCATAATTCTCCGGACCACTCTCGTCCGCTTGAAATTTTTTTCCACATATCTTTATATTGACGTTCAGAGATATGATCTGATTTTAAAATACGAATATCCTGGCCTAAAACATCCGTCGCGAGATATCCTGTAATTTGGGTAAAACGCGGATTGACATATTCAATGGTCCCTTTGGTATCGCAAATAATAACAGAAGCCGGGCTTTGTTCAACTGCACTCGAAAGCTTAAAAGATGCTTCTTCAGCTTTTTTACGACCTGTGATATCCATAACCGTAAAAGTTATTCCTTTAGAAAAATCGCGTTGGTCAATCGCTGAAACACCTAACCAGATATCCAGCATACTTCCATCTTTACGTTTAAATTTCGTTTCAATAGCGCCTGTGCCGAATTCTCGAGCCTGTCCATAAATAATCTGGCCCACGCGCTGATATTCTGCTTCATTAACATACATAATACGCGCATTTTGATTGGTTAGTTCCTCAAGAGAATATCCCAACATCCGCGCTAAACGGCTATTGACCCAAACAAGATTGCGATTAATGGTAAAACCAATCCCAATAGGCGCGGAACGAAAAACGCTCTGCAACATTCCTTCACTGCGCTCTAACGCTTCCATAGATTTACGTTTATCCTGAGCAATAAGAATTTGAGTGATTTGATCCGCTAATTCTCCAGCAAAACTAATTTCATCACTCGTCCAAAAACGTTTCTCCCCAACATTCTCTAAACAAATAACGCCAACCACAAAACCTTCTTTACGAATAGGGGCATCCAATAGAGAAAAAACATTATAAAGGGTTGAATAATCATCTTTAAATTCCGCGGTCAATTCATTGGCATAAACATCATAAACATCAATGACGCGCTTCATCTTAATCGCCTCAAAATAACGAGGATATTTCTCGGTTGTCAAAGTCAACTCATGAGAATGTTTCTTTAACGACTTCTCAAAAAGGTCTATACAACGCAGTTCTTTTTTATCTTCGCTAAAAAACCATATCCCTACACGCTCAACATTCATAGTTTCTGCCGCAATTTCCGATACATCCTGAATTACGCTATCAAAACTTTGGCCTTCTAAGAAATTACCTGTCGCTATTTTAACAATCGCGGCCTGTTGCGAACGAATACGAAAGCCCTGATTTAAAATATCACGTTCTATTTCCTTGCGTTCGGAAAGATCCCTCAAGATCATCGAGATGTAATCTACCTCGCCTTCATGATTACGATGCGCCATCATAACTTGCGAGACAGGAATTTCTTTAGCGCTTGAATGAACAATAACCGTTTCTCCTTTCCATGATCCATCTTTTATTGTTACAGGAAAGGCATCTTGAAAAATATTATCTCTTACCCATAATGGATAAATATCGCTTATCTTTTTTAAAGAAACATCCATATTTTCTGGCCAACCTAACATTTTCTTACCGGCGCTATTCAAATAAATCAAATGATAGTCGGATTTAACCAAAGCCACTAAATCACTTGTCGTTTCTAAAATGCTTATTAACTGATCTTGCTCATTTTGATTTTGAGCTTTCGTGCAATTTCTACGGAAAACACAAAATCCATACTGAGACATCATAATAATCAAAATGATTGGAATCGCTATTTCATGGTGGGGAAAACGAGAAAAGAACGGATGTTCTAACAGCATCAAAACAACAAGAAGAAGAAAAATAAAAAGAGAATTGAACTCAAAGAAAAAAGATTTTTTGGATTTCACAAAGACTCCTTATTGAAATAAGCATTTACCAAAAAAAATCTTTACATACAAAAGGCATATCCCACATAATTTAGACAGCCTGCAAATCAGAAAGATGTTTGATGCGTTTCAGCATATTCGGATGCGTGCTTAACACTTCTAATAACCGGTCACTTGTACTGACTTTTATTTTTTTGCTACGAATAAGCGCAAGTTCACTGGCTTCAATCGTTCCGCTTTTATCAATATCAATTTGACTTAATTCCTTAATTTCATGCATCGCTTGAGAAGGATCATTAACAAAAAACGCTTTAAACCCTTCCGCTTCTTTTAACATCTCTTTATCTAAACGAGCCGAACCATAAACCAATTTATATAAAGCTGAAGCTAACGCCGATGGTTTATTGCCTAACGCCACCGATCCTTTATCCGCAAAATATTCGCGAATACGCGAAGCATAAAGAACTAATAAATTCGTTATAAAATAAAAAAGGAATGCGGCAAGGCCAATGAGCACTGTATTGCCTCCTCGATCTTCTCGACGATGTCCACCGCCGTAGAACATAAAATGCCACGCAATACGATACATAATCATCGGAATAACCGATAAAATCGTAATAGTTAAAACATCGCGATTTTTTAAATGGCTGATTTCATGGCCAATGACTGCTTTTAATTCATCAGGATTCAAAAGACGGGCAATCGCTGTTGTCACGCAAACTCTTCCATCATTTAATCCGCGCCCAAAAGCAAAAGCGTTCGGAATAGAAATTTGCGCAATGCCGACTTTAGGCATAGGAATATTCGCACGGCGGGCTTGATCTTCGACGATCGCATATAATTGCGGATTATCTTCTCTTTTAAGATATCGTACGCGCATCGACCATTCCACAATTTTAGGGCCAATCAAGTACTGAATAAACATCATCACTAATGAAATTCCCAAATAAAAATAAAATCCAGTCATGCCCATAGCGGTTCCAATCATAACCACAATCGCATAAACAATAGCGAAAAGGACACCTAACAATAAAAACATTCTCAACTGTAATGAAAACATCACGTCCTCCTTTTAAAAAATCATTTTTATTTCTTGGAATGTTATTTTAACAATTTTATTTTTTTTTGCAAGAAATGATTATTCGCTAAAAGAACGTCGGGAAGATCATTATTGACGTAACAGTCGTTTTTATGGTAAAACTCGTTTTATACCATATTAATAAAAATATCAAAGGACAACTTATGAATAAAAAAGCCCTCGTTATTTTAGCCTCTGGGTTTGAAGAAATCGAGGCCGTAACCCCGATTGATCTTTTGAAACGTGCAGGCATTGATGTTACTGTTTGCGGTGTTGGGGAAAAATCCATTACCGGCGGACGGGCCAAAATCACTGTTGTTACGGAAAAAAATATTGCGGATATATCTGAAGATTTTGATGCCATTATTCTTCCGGGTGGAATGCCCGGAGCCGCTAACTTAGCAGCATCTCCAAAAGTTAATGAACTCATCACAAAAGCCCATCAAACAAAGAAAATTATCGCCGCCATTTGCGCGTCGCCTGTTATCGTCTTAACGCCTTTAGGCATCCTAAAAAATAAAACCGCCACTTGTTTTCCAGGAATGGAAAAAGATTTTCATCCAACCACAACATTCAAAAAACAATCAACAGTTGTTGACGGAAATATTATCACCAGCCAAGGAGCCGGAACATCCTTTGATTTTTCGCTTAAAATTATTGAACAACTTCTTGGAATCGAAGCCGTAAAGAAAGTGAAAATAGCTACTGTCGCTGATTAAAATAAAAAATAAACCTCCGAAGCTAAAATGAATTAACCCCGGAGGTTTGTATAAAACATATAAAACGTTACGCCACGACTGTTTCTTTTTCTTTTTGACGTTCCGCGACAACCGCGTCTGTCACTTTTGCCGGCGCTTGTTCATAATGGGAAAATTTCATTGAATAACTGCCTCGCCCTTGCGTCATAGAACGCAAATCTGTGGCATAAGTAAAAAGTTCGTTTAAAGGCATCAAGGCCTTAACAACCTCTTTTTTCCCTCGAGCTTCAGCACCTAAAATACGGCCTCGACGGCCACTAATGTCACCGGAAATCTGCCCAATAAAATCATCCGGAACAACAATGGTGACTTCCATAATAGGTTCAAGCAAAATAAGACCCGCGGCTCTCAAAGCATCCTTTATCGCAAGAGCGCCAGCGATTTGAAAAGCCATATCGGATGAATCTACTTCATGGTAAGAACCATCTAAAACTTTAACTTGAATATGCGTTAAAGGATAACCGGCTAAAACGCCTTCTTTTAATGTCTTGATAACTCCTTTTTCCACAGAAGGAATATAATTTCGAGGGATAGCGCCGCCAAAGACTTTATTCAAAAATTCATAATCTTGACCGTCACGAGGTAAAGGAGAAACCTCTAATTCCACATCCGCATACTGTCCACGGCCACCGGATTGTTTTTTATATTTATGACGCGCGCGTCCGTTTCTTAAAATCGCTTCCCGATAGGACACTTTTGGCTTCCCCACCTCAACATCCACGTGATAACGATTTTTCATGCGATCCATCAAAACTTTTAAATGAAGATCCCCAACTCCAGAAACAATAAGTTCTTTTGTCTCTTCATCACGCTTAACCTGAAACGTATGATCTTCTTCACAAAGACGATGAAGACTTGTAGAAATTTTTTCTTCATCAGAACGTGTTTTTGGTTTTATCGATGCTGAAATCGAGGGTTCAGGAAACTCAATCGGGTCTAAAAGAACTTTTTCTTTCGCATCGCATAAACAATCGGAGACATGCGTATTTTTTAATTTCGGCAAAGCCACAATATCCCCGCAACTTGCTTGAGAAACAGTCACTTGATCTTTTCCCTGCAAGATATTAATGCCGCCCACATGTTCTTTGGTGGAATTATTCGCATTAATAAAATCACTGTTACTATTTAAAGTGCCTCGCAAAACCTTTATCAAAGATAAATGTCCTAAATGCGGGTCAAACATAGATTTAAAAACAAAACCCGCAAAAGGAGCATTGGGGTCAGGCGCAATTTCTTTTTCTGTTTTACTTAATGGATCTTTGACTTTAAAAGGCGGATGTTCCAAAGGCGAAGGCAAATAAGCGACAATCGCATCTAATAATTCCTTTACCCCTTTATCTGTTTGCGCGCTTCCTGTCAAAACAGGAAAAATTTTTTTATCCAAAACTGCCTGACGAATAGCGCCAACAACCTCTTCCTTAGACAATGTCCCTTTATCCAAATATTTTTCCAAGAGCGCGTCATTCGATTCCGCGATCGCCTCTATAAATTCCGGAGAATCCAAATCTAATTTAACCGCGTGAATCGATAATTGATCCTGAATCATATGGAATGTCTCATCAATATTCGCGCCTTCTTTATCGCTCTTATTGATAAAAATAAGCCGTGGGATTTGAAGAACATCGAGTCTCTGCCAAAGGTCTTCGGTCCCGACCTCAACACCATTAACCG
>JAKQLT010000157.1 GCA_029567025.1 Candidatus Omnitrophota bacterium
TTTTGATGAATTTCAGAAATATGAAAAACGGATTCTAATATTGACCCTTTCGCTCTGACAGCTTCACGAGCGCCCTCATCGCGATCAACCAAACAAATACATTTTTCGACTTTAATGTTCATCTTATTTAAAACATCTAACGATTCCAAAAAGGCCTTGCCCGTCGTTGCGACATCATCAATCAAAACGACACAATCCCCTTCTTTTAATAAAGGACCTTCAACCTGCTGTTGTTTCCCATGCGGTTTAGGCGCTTTACGGATAATAAAAGTGTTGATAGGGTTTCCTGATTGCAAACTTAAAACCCCAATAGCTCCTACCATCGGATCCGCGCCCAACGTTGGGCCGCCGATCGCATCAACGTTAAGATTTTTTATCATATCGAAAATGATTTGGGAACATAACCATGCCCCCTCTGGCTTTAATGTCACTCGTCGCGCGTCAATATAAAAATCGCTCTGTTTCCCAGAAGACAAAATGATTTTCTCTTTGAAATAAGCTTCTTTTAAAATAAGTTCTAATAATTTTTTCTTAGCTTGCAGTGTGGTTAATTGTTCCATAAAACTCCATTCGTAAAAATATTATTTTAATTTATTTAAGCCATTCTTCAACCGGAGGAGGCTCTATTTCCCGAGCGGCCATTTCTTTCCTTAAACGAACGACAAACGTTAAAAGAGTACGATAACTATCATATTCTTTGGGCGTAAACCCGGCTTTCGCGTAAAATGTTTTTGTCGCTTCGCGCTCAATCATAGCGTCCGTATAAACAGCAACAATCGCGTCATTGGATAATTTACGAATTTCCTCATCCGTTAAAATCTTTACTTCATAAATCGCGGCTAACACAAAAGTGGCTAATAAACAGAAGATAATCAAAATAAAGAATATTCTCTTCATCGTTCTCCTCCTTGTTCTCCTCCTTTTATTTTTTTGTTTTTTATTATAGGGCTATCTTTTTTGAGACGCAATATAATAATCAAATTTGACGCCAACGATTCATCATGTTACTATGCCTCTATGCTTAAGAATCTTATAAAAGGATTTCTTGAGCTGGTTTATCCCCATAATTGCCCTGTCTGTCAGACCTTCATTTTGCCATCGCATTCTCAAGAAATAATCTGTGACGCCTGTGCTTCATTGATTGAACGTAATCATCCGCCTTTTTGTCAAAAATGTTCTCGTCCCTTAGGGCAAAAAATTCATTATCCTTTATGCCAGGAGTGCCGTCTGACCAAACCTTATTTTGATTTCGCGTGGAGCTGTTTACTCTATAAAGATCCTTTAAAAAATCTCATCCATCAATTCAAATATAAACAAAAAACATGCCTGGCGATAGCTTTTTCTCAATGGATGTTGGCGTTCATCAATGCTTATCACTTTGATATAAAACAATTTGATCTTATCATTCCTGTTCCGTTACATACAGCAAGATTGCGAGAACGTGGCTATAACCAATCATATTTGTTAGCTCATCCTATCGCTAAAGAATTCCAAATAAAAATATCAACCACAAACATCATCCGCGTTCGTTATACCCCGCCACAAGTTCAATTAAGTCAAAAAGAACGCTGGACAAACATTGAAGGCGCTTTTAGAATAAAATCTCAAAATGAGATTAATAATAAAAATATTCTTATTATTGATGATCTTTTAACTACTGGCGCTACCGCATCTGAAATCGCCAGAACATTGAAAAAAGCCGGAGCAAAAACAGTGGGAGTTTTAACCTTGAGCGTAACCGAGGAAAAATGAAAATCATCCGTAGTTACATTTTGAAAGAATGCGTCATTCCTTTTTTTATGGCGCTTATGGTCTTAACATCTGTTTTTCTTTTAGGAAACCTGATTCAATTGGCGAATCTTGTCATCAATAAAGGAGTGGGACTATCAACTGTGGGGAATATTTTTATTCTCTTGATACCAGTCCTTTTAGAATATACGCTTCCTATCGCATGTTTGATAAGTGTTATTTTGACATTTAGCCGTATGTCGTCGAATAATGAAATCTTAGCTTTGCGCACAAGCGGCATCCATTTAAGTAAACTCTTATTACCTTTAATTATCGTTGGCATTCTCTTGAGTTTATCCCTTTTTATTCTCAATGACCGGATTATCCCTTATGCGCATCATCGCCAACGTTCCCTTTTAAAAAATTTAGGAGTAGAAAATCCAACCGCACTTTTAGAGCCTGGCGTTTTTATTAACGCGTTTCAAGGCCATATCCTTTTTATCCATAAAATCGAAGAAAACAATCTTTACAATGTAACCATTTACCAGCCGCAAAAAGATGGTCCCACGAGGACCATTATCGCCAAAAAAGGAGAATTCACGCGCGTTCCTGACAAAGATCAAATCAAGATCAAATTAATAGACGGAACATCCGATGAACCTAATGTAGAAAATCCTAAAAATTTCTATAAATTGAATTTTAAAAGTTATTTCATGACGCTCGATCTTTCTCAAGCGAAAAAAAAGATCGAAAAAAAACCTAAAAGCATGACCATGTCCGAACTCAAAGAAGAGATAGAAAAATTAGAACGATTATTCGTCGATCCCGCTCGTTTGCAAACAGAATATTACCGTAAAATCGCGTTCTCTTTTTCTCCTCTTATCTTTATTGCTTTAGGATTTCCTTTAGCGGTCATTACCAATAAACGCGAAAAATCAGCGAATGTTGTCTTAGCGATTATCTGTGCGGCGTGTTATTATCTTTTATTCTTAGGATGTGAGGCCTTAAGCGTCCAAAGTATTTTTCCACCTATTTTTATTATGTGGGTTCCCAATATCGTTTTATTAACAGTAGCCGGAATTCTTAATTATCAATGCGCATCTTAGACCGTTACATCACAAAATCCATCATTCTTATTTTTATCGCAACAGTATTGACTTTCTGTTTTCTTTATATTCTTATTGACGTGACCAGCAATCTCGATGAATATATTAAATACAAAATCCCTTTCCCTATTCTTTTACAATATTACAGCGCATCATTACCGTTTATTTTAACGCAAACATCCTCTATCGCGTGCTTAATAGCGATTCTTTTTACCTTCAGTCGTCTGAATAATAATAATGAAATTATCGCTATGCGTTCCAGCGGCATGAGTTTCTGGAAAATAACAAAGCCCGCTCTTTACTTTGGGCTTATTGCCTCTATTTTAGTTTTTTGGCTGAATGAAAAATATCTGCCGCACGCCCAAAAAATTTCTGAAAAAATCCGCAATGATTACATGGTCTTAGAAGTCGATCGCATTCGCAAACAAGAAAAAAAAATCACGAATCTCACCTTTTATGGCCTAAAAAACAGGCTTTATTTCGTCGATACTTTTGATCAACACACGAATGAATTATTCGGCATTACGATTATTGAATACGATGAACATCAAAATATCCTTCAAAAAATTGTTGCCTTTAAAGGGGACTGGACCGGACTGGCCTGGAAATTCTATCAATGCCAAATAACGTCCTTTGAGCCGCAAGATATCGAAGCACCAGTAAAAATAAAAATCTACAAAGAAAAACTTATGGATATTAAAGAAACTCCTACTGATTTTTTGCGACAACGGCTTCAAGTGTCCTCTATGAATATTCGGGAGTTATATCAATATATTTCGCGTTTCTCTAAAAGCGGCGCGGCCAAGGCCTTAAATAATTTGAGAGTTGACTTGCATCAAAAAATCGCTTATCCTTTCGGGAATTTTGTCATTGTCCTGTTAGGGCTTCCGTTTGCGCTGATGATCCGTAGCCGTAAAGGCACCACTTTTTCCGCTTTAGGGATTGCGATACTCGTCGGATTTCTTTATTATGTAGCGAATGCCATTATGCTGGCTTTCGGCAAAGGAGGATTTCTGGCGCCCTTTCTCTCAGCATGGGCCACGCCTTTTATTTTTAGCATAATCGCTTTAACCATTATTGAATCAGACTTCTCTTAACGATGAAAAAATTTTTTTTCTTTATTCTATTATTATTTTTGATCTGCTCATTATGTGACGCGGATACGATTGAACTAAAATCAGGGGCTTTTTTTGAAGGAACCGTCATCGAAAAGACTGAAACTTTTATAATCCTTGATACAGGAAAAACAATTCTTAAAATCAAAACAAATGAAATTGAAAATATTATCACGCAAAATACCAATGAAATTCCAACACCTGCGGCCGATTTAGAATCACCCCATACTGAAAACCCTATAGAACTTCAAGCGGAGATATTAGAAACGCCTCCCTCAGAACCTTTAGAGCCTATTATCATAAATCCGGATAACCTTCCCGCAGAAAAAGATTGCCCTCAACTTTCTTTGAATCTTCAAAATTGTGCGGCCTATAAATGTGCCATTGAAGATCCTTTGGTGAAAGGATTTATATCTGAACATACAATCTATGGATTACGCGACAACTATTGTTTATGGAAACAAACACTTCCCCATAACGGGATTATGCGCTGTCGTTTATCAGAAGATTTAAGAACAAAAATTGCCGCAGAACTAAAATCCGACGTGAACAACAGCCCTTCACTGGATGAAGCCTTCAAAAACGACGCATGCCACATTTCGGGATACGAACAAAAATAAAACTATTTATTTTATTGATCAAACAAAAACTCTTGGCAGGCGTGTTCCTAAAGAACACGTGATTTCATAATTGATAGTTTTGGCATAACAAGCCAAATCATCAGCGGTTACAGAAATATTTCTTTCTTTTCCTAAGACCGTCGCTATCATGCCGTCTTTTACATTCTTAACTTTTGAAATATCTACCATAATCTGATCCATAGTTACATTCCCAACTACCGGACATCTTTTTCCCTTAATAATAACAACGGCTTTATTAGAAAATGCCCTGAAATATCCGTCGCTATACCCGATAGGTAAAATAGCGACACGCATATCTTTTTTCGCGATAAAAGTCTGTCCGTAGCTAATACCGTTCCCTTGATAAATTTTTTTCACTAAAAGGATTTTTGATCTCACCGTCAAAACAGGTCTTAATCGAATAGCCTTTTTTAAAGAGACACTCGGATACATACCATAAAGCATCAATCCTGGACGCGCTAAATTAAAAATGGTCGTTTGATACCCTGCTAACCCCATACTATTTCCCGCGTGAAGATAAGGAATAATGATTCCTGCTTCATCCAGACGTTTGACAAGGTTTGAAAAAACTTTAATCTGTCCTTTAGTAAAGACTTTATTGGTATCCGCGACTGGAAAATGCGTAAAAATCCCTTCAATAATGACATGCGAAAGACAACTCATTTTTTTAATAAGATCAAAAGCATTCTCGTGCCACACGCCCAAACGGCCCATACCGGTATCGACTTCGATATGAATATGGGCGCATTTCTTAACTTTTTGCGCGTAATTATCAAGCGCTTTTGCCATTTCAAAAGTACATACCGTCGCGATAAGATCATTATCAATAATATCTTTCACAAAACACGGCAATGTGCTTTCTAACAATAAAATTGATTTCTTAATCCCTATCTTACGTAAACGCAAACCTTCTTTCACATCAGAAACGCCAAAAAATTGGACACCTTTTTTTTGTAATAATAAACCTATTTTTTCCATCCCATGGCCATAAGCGTCTGCTTTAATAATAGTAAGAAGATCCATTGTCGATTGCTGTTTAACTCTCTTAGCCCGTAAAGGCAAAACAAAAAGATTGCGCTTAGCCAAACGCCTCAACTCTTTTAAATTATGAATAAGAGCTTTTAAATCTATTTCTGCCCAACTTAATAAATTTTTATATTGTTTACTGCGATGATTCAAAGACATTTTTAAAACTTTCTTTTTTATTATTTTTTTACTTGGCAATCTTCAGGATACAAATAAAGAGGAACTAATTTATCCGCATCATCATATTTTTCTTGAATGAATCGCGGCTTGACCAAAGGCCATAGGTTTTTCGCGTCAGGCAACCATAATCGTTCTTGCGCGATAATCACATTCTTCTTTATAAAGCCCTGTTTTTTAAATATTGTAATCCCGTCACCTAAAAGAATCGTATTTTCTTTTATCTTTTTTACAACTTCTTGCGGAGAATCCAACATATAATCACTTTGACGAATCAAAAAATCATTTTGTTTACGATAAAAACACGTATAAACAAGATCTCGCCGCGCGTCACAAACCACGCACACAGACGCGTCTGTTAAACCGCATCCCATAGCCATCACATCTAAACTGCTC
>JAKQLT010000107.1 GCA_029567025.1 Candidatus Omnitrophota bacterium
CGTTATCTGGCGCGGGCCGATGATAATGGGCGCGATAAAACAGTTTATAGCCGATACAAACTGGGGAGATATTGACATAATGTTAATTGACCTTCCGCCCGGCACAGGCGACGCGCCTTTGACAATATGCCAGGCGCTGCCGTTAAAAGGCGGCTTAATAGTTTCCACGCCTCAGGCTGCCGCGGCAAAGACAGCGGCGCGCGCCGCGGATTTGTTCAGGCAGATGAATGTTCCGGTAATAGGCGCTGTACTTAACATGTCATATTTAATATGCGAATCGTGCGGCAAAAAAAATACTGTGTTTCCCGCAAGCGGAGCCGCGCTTTTAAAAAACGAAGCTAAACTTGATATTATCGCCGAGCTTCCTTTTTACGACGGATTTATGGAAGAAACAGTGCCGGGAGAAGTGAGGCACATAGAAAATGACAAAGCCGCAGCGGCGGCCTTTGACGGCCTTGCGGATAAAGTCGTAAAAGCATGCGTGTTATAAAAATAAAAGGGGCAATCTGATGGGAAAAAAAGTTGTTGTAATAGGCGCAAGCAATAAGCCGGAAAGGTATTCATATAAGGCGATAGAAGCGCTTTTAAAAAACGGGCATGAAGTGATACCGGTTAATCCCGCCTTAAAAGAGGTGCAGGGGATTAAGGTTGTAAATAAAATCGCGGATATAAAAGAAAAGGTTGATACAGTTTCCCTTTACGTGGGCCCGGACAGGCTGGCGCAGATGGCGGACGAAATTGTGGGATTAAAACCAAAACGCATTATCGCCAACCCCGGCGCTGAATCTGATGTTATGCGTGAAGCCGCAGAAAAAAACAAAATTGAATACGTGGAAGCCTGCACACTTGTGCTTCTGGCGACAGGGCAGTTTTAAAAACCCAAAATCATATAACTTTTGAATTTCCTATGTTTACACCTTTAATTTTTATCGTTGACTTTACAAGTCTAAACTTGTATAAATACAATATAATCAAAAGATAGAAAAATAGATGCTGTGTGAAAGAAATTAAAGGAGATAACAAAAATGAAAAAAACAAATAAAGCGGTCAAAGACAAAAAAGCATATAAAAAAATGTTTGATGCTTATATGAAAGATGATGAAATTAGGAAGGATTATGAAAATGAATGGCTTTTAAATGAATTTGCGCGGGAACTGCAGGCCGAGCGCGAGAAAAAAAATATATCACAGGCTGATTTAGCAAAAAAAACAGGCATGAAGCAGCAGGAAGTTTCCAGAATTGAACGCGGCGATCAAAATGCCAAAGTTGAAACACTTAGAAAACTTGCAGATGGCGTCGGGAAAAGGCTTATAGTAAAATTGGGATAAAAAAATAACCGAAAATCATTCGACGGGGCGTTTGCCATACCGGCGCTGAATCTAATGTTATGCGTGAAGCCGCAGAAAAAAATAAAATTGAATACGTAGAGGCCTGCACGCTTGTACTTCTGGCAACAGGGCAGTTTTAAAAAAGTAAATATCCCATAATATATAACTCTTAAATAATTCTAAACGCCCTGTCCGGGGTCAGACCCCAGACAGGGCGTTTGCTTTAAATATAGAGGGGCAAATCTAAAACTTGACAAAATACCTCGGGCGGGGGTATATTAAATATTATTAAACTATCTTTTACGGGGAGGGATATATGATTAAATGCCAAAATTGCAATAATGAATTTGCTGATGATTTAAAGATGTGTCCAAAATGTGGGACTAAAAATGAAAATTATGTAAAACCGGTAAAAACTAATTCGGGTTTCAAAAAAAAGATAATCTTATCTGATGTTGAAAATTTAGATGGTGATAATTCTGTCGCTGCAGCTGATGGAATTCAATTGAAAACAAAAAAATGTCCTTATTGTGCCGAAGAAATATTAGCAGAAGCTAAAAAGTGCAAGCATTGTGGTGAAATGCTTGATATGTCGTTATCTGCTCGAAAAGCTGAAAACAACATACCAAAAGATTATTCAAATAATGTGAATTATAAAACTGAACGCCCTATGATTATTACAATAGCTTGTATTTTGGCGATTGTGGATTTACTTATAGGTTCTTTATTTATGATGGAATATTACCAAATTACTATTTTTTCTATTTGCATTTCTTTAATACCAGTTATCGGTCTGATGATGATGAAAAAATGGGCAGCGTATTTATTTTTAATTATACATATTATTGCTTTGATTGGAGCAACATTACTTCTCGTATTTGTTTTTAATAGTGATGTTGGTTTGATGAATTTCGTATTGCTTGGACAGATGGGTTTTAGTATTTTTTATATAGTAATTCTTAATTCAAATTTGCACTTAATGGATTAAAAAACTACATTCAAGTCCATATTTTACAACTTATTAATAATATCTTAATTTTGTATAATGTGCATATATTACTTGATAAATGTGAATAGTCTTCATTTTTTTCAGTATCAGGTACAGTAAAGAGATTGTAGGAATAATATATAATACAGTTTTCTAATAGTTTTTCACCGTACTCTTGATTAAGTTTAATTCCTTGATTTATTCTCCCTAAATATCCCTTGAAACGCCCCCCTTTTGTATGTTATCTTATCAATACTTTATAAAAGCGGTATGATTTTTGCTTGCTAAAATTTTAAGGAGCGGTACATTATGGCTATTACCATTAAAGACGTAGAATACATAGCGCACCTTTCCAGGCTTGAAATAACCGAAGAGGAAAAGGTGCAGTTTGCGAAAGAGCTCTCTGACATTTTAGAGCATGTGAACAGGCTGTCCAAAATCAACACGGATAACGTGGAACCCACCTACTTTGCGGTGGATACAAAGAACGTTTACAGGGAAGACGTTGTAAAGCCTTCAATAAACAAAGAAGATGTCTTTGCGGCGGCGCCGTCAGTTGAAAATAACGGGTTTAAAGTCCCG
>JAKQLT010000220.1 GCA_029567025.1 Candidatus Omnitrophota bacterium
TGTTTTAAATAATCATCTCTTTTTATAACAACATATCCCGCAGACACAGAAGGAGAAGCTTGAACATTAACTGTATTATTTTCCTGAATTTTTCCTTGATTTTTTAAATCATGAAAGAGATCTTTTTCTATTTTTAAAACAGGACCTATTATTCTGAGACGACGAACACCTAAAAAAGAAGACCTAAAATTTACTTTCTTAATATTCGGCAACTGATAAGAAGGCGGCGCCCTATCTAAATGTTCTGTTTTATAATCTTTTGTTACAATATTTCCTGTTTCATCAACAAGAAAACCTTCTAATCCATTTCCTTTAATTTTAAACTTTAATTGATATAGATTTTTATCCTGTCCTAAAAGCCAAATAAGATGATCATCAAGATTATTAACCTTACCGTTCAATATAGATTTTAAACTTATGTTTAGTTCCGGAACAGTGAGTGGATAATCAACTGGCAAATTTAAATCCGATTTTTTTAAATTTTTCTTAATATAATCAGGTAAATTATTCATATCAAAATTATGAAATATTTGTTTTCCTAAATTTCTATCAACTTCTGCTAATGTGTTATCCATTGATTTATTTAACGTTAAAGCTTGTGCAAAAACAGAATCTACGGTTTGCAATTGCAAGTCAATAATGCCATCGCCCACCTTATTGCCAAAATAAACCGAACTTTTGCCAATATTATTTCCATCCACACGAAAAACAGCTAATTTTTCTTCCTGGGCATGCCAAAGAAGAACACCATATTCATCTGAAAACTCTCCTAAACGAAAAACCGCATAAAAACTTTTTTGAGGAGGATTTTCTAATGTCGCATTAATAAGATTTCTAAAGTTATCACTCCCTAAAAATATTTTCCGATTATTATCTAAATTCGAAGAAAAATAAGTTGCATTTATTTCAATCATCTTTTTTTCTAAATCCTTTATTTCTCGCATAATATTTTCAGCTTCTGATTGAGAAGATTTTTCATACTGCTCTACTAAAAGCTCATATTTCTGAACTAACGGATAAAGAAGCATATTTCTTTTTTCATACTGACTATAAGATTCTTCTAATGATTTTCCGCCGCTATTATATTCATTTTTTAAATCTTCAAATTTTTCATGAAATTCAAATGTTCTTTCTAATTCATCGGTAAAAAACTCTAATCCGCTTTTATTTATTTCGCGTGTGAATGCAATTAACATTTGCACCGATTTCTTTATTTTTTGATCATCTAAAGACGTATCATCTTTAGTCTTTTTTTCCTCTAATAAAAATAAATCAGAAATAATCTTAGAATAAAGCGCAGGATTTAATAGAAATTGTGCATATTTTACTGTCTTTTTTGACTGCTGTTGTAATTGAGAAGCCTTTGAAACAGCCTTATTTGTATCCATATGGCCTTCAGGAATAAAAATCTCACTTAGTCCACCATAAAAATTCAAATCTTGCGGTTTAAGATTTTTCACAGCTTTTTTAGCGTCAGGAGAAATCCCTGGAAGAGAGAGAAAATCTTTTCTTATTTCCTTTAGCATATCTGCTCGTAAATAGAAATCCGCATTGGAAAATAATCTTTCCACAATATTTTGTACTGTTTTTTGATTTTGTTGATTAATACCTAAAAATATCATTTCATACGTCGGGCCTGATTGAGCAATTTTAACTTCAATATTATCATCCAGAAACCTTGAAAAATACTCTGATAAATAAACAGTTATTGAATTTAAAACAATATCCCCTAACACATGACCGCCCAAAGTATTAAAAAATTTAAAATTTTGAATTTTTAAAGTAAGATATTGTAAACTTTGTCCCTGCTCTAATGCGTTTACAACCAGTTCATTCATATAACGCTTCGTAAAAACACCGTTAGTTTTTATGACATATGAAAGGATCTCTTTCGCTTCTGGCTTTTGTTGCGATGCCATAGCGAAATCCGTCATATTCAAATTAACTGCGACCTCGCGTGTTTTAGTTGACGCTATTTGCCCTCCTATTAATGAGTCAGCGCGCTTAACTGTTAAAGCCCGATCAACATGAAGCTCAAGCCCGCCGGAGAAATATTTGCGCGGAACAATGGATTTCGTCTTTGGATCGTAGTCTTCTTTAATATAATTATAAACGCCTAACTTAAAGGCCTTTAAATATTGGTCATAAATTTCCTCTTTGACATTTTTATCGGGAATATCAACGCCATTAATTTTTTGCTGATTAACATAGGCCTTAGACAAAAAACTATTCTTAAACGCACGTTTATACCACGCGGCCAAAATAAGCCCTTGATAAATCTGCCGAAGCTGCGCGAAATTCTTTCCTGTATTCACTTCTTTTTCAATTTCAGGAATAATGATTTGTTTGATAATATCAGTGCTTAGCGTATAATGATGATCGGTGAAATTTTGATTTTTACTATTAGCTATCGGCTTCCCATTAAACGCTAAATACTCTTCTTCCAGCATCACTTTTAAAGAACTTTCGCCAATAATCGCGCGATCATCTAATTCATAAACAACAGCCTTTTCCGGCACAATCCAAACCTTATGAAACGTATCAACCGGAATATCCGTTGTGCCGTAACTCTCATACGCTTTTTTATAAATATTGTTCCAAAATCTTTTGCCTAAATCTTTTTCCGGATACATTAAAGACGCGGTTAATTGTTTTAAAATATAATCCGCCGCCAGCATATCTTTTCCCATATCCGTTTGGCCAAGTTCATCGGGAATAATACGGTTTCTTTCATGCGGAGATAAATTGACCCATAAATTTTCTTCAGGAATTGTTAAAGACGCGAGAAAATATTTCACAAGCTTATAAGATTCTTGTTTAAAAGCTTCATCATTTAAATTGGCATCGCCGCCATCAACAATAAAATCAAAACGAAATGGATTTTCAGGATGGATTTTAACGCCACGTAAAATCACCGGCATAAAGGCGGATGTCGGCACAACCATACTTCCCGGCGCAGGCAAAAAATTCACCTGCGCAAACGTGGCTGGTGGGACAATAAAAGAAAAATTAAAGGCCAATAAAATAAGCCAAATAATTATCTTTTTATATAAATTATTAATATATATTTTTTTAAAATTTCTTTTCATTTTTCTCCCCAAAGCTTCTACAACAATCAAAAACTAATTTTTTAGTCTGTGGAAATCCCACAATACCCCAAAAAGCTTCTGCTTTTTTGTGATTATTTCGCGCTAAATGAGTTATGTCACTCAACATCGCTCCATAACTCATGCGATCAATAAAAAAGCCTATTCCTTTAATGGAATAGGCTTGTCATATTAGAATTCATCAATTCATTCGGTAGCGCGGCTATCCCATTTTAAGGATCCTTTGGCTTTGCGTCCCAACCTTACAGCTGGTTTGCCTTTGCCCCAACTTCGGGCCACTCAAAAAACAGAGTGTCGTGAAACTTTTTAAAGAACTATAAACATCTGGTATAAGTATATAATATATATAAAGAAAAAAACAAGGGTTTGAAGCTAAAAAACTGCGATTTTATGAAAACGCTTTCTCGAATATACTCACATCGAATATACTCACATTAAACCTTACCATGGGAAAAATAGTAAAATAAATATTCCCAAGGAAAGGGGCTTCGTTGACTCATAATTACCTTACTGAAAATAATAACAGGAGGAATATATTATGAGCCCACAAGCAAAAAAAGAATATTTAAAAGCGATTATTGAGCGTTACCGAAAGGCAGGAAAGAAAGAAAAATCTTTGATTCTAGATGAATATTGTCAAGTTTGCGGATACCATCGCAAATATGCGATTGAACGAATTAATACGTTTAGTCCGGCGCGACCACGTAAACGCCCTGGCAAACCATCATTTTATGCCCGTGGCGATATTTTACATGCATTAAAGACAATTTGGCAAGCTGCAAATTTTCCTAATTCCAAACGCCTTAAATCCATGATTCCTCATTGGCTACCATTTTTAACTAAAACAAGTTCTACGGCACATTTAGCTTTGCTTAAAATTTCACCTGCCACTATCGACCGATTGCTTAAACATTCCCGCAATAAGATTAAACACCGTGGACTTTCATCAACTAAGCCAGGATCTCTTCTTCGCAATAAAATCCCCATCAAACTTGACCAATGGAATGAATTCCGTCCCGGATTCCTTGAAGCCGACACCGTAGCTCATTGCGGCACTTACCTCGACGGACAATTCGCATTTACACTAGATTGTGTCGATATCGCTACTGGTTGGTCTGAACAACGCGCCACCTGGGGTTCTGGACATCACGGCGTCTTAGAACAACTCAAACATATCGAACAATCTCTTCCTTTTCCTATTTTAGGTTTTGATTCTGACTGCGGACATGAATTTATTAATCATGAATTTATTGGCTACTTCCACAACCGCCCAACTCCTATCCAATTTACACGATCTCGTGCTTACAAAAAAAAACGACAACGCCCATATCGAACAAAAAAATTGGACCCATGTCAGACAATGGATCGGTTATGAACGTATTGACAATAAACCGGCTGTGACTCTCCTTAACAACCTTTACTCTAACGAATGGCGGTTATTCTTTAACTTCTTTATTCCTTCCGTTAAACTTTTAACTAAAACACGTGATGGTTCTAAAACTTTTAAATCCTATGATCTTCCTAAAACTCCTTACCAAAGACTCCTTGAATCGTCTTTTATCCCTCCTCAATCCAAAGAAAAATTACAAACCTTTTATAAAAATCTCAACCCTTTTTCTCTTCGTCAATCTATTGAATCTAAACTTAAAATTATCTTTAAATTTTCTAAAC
>JAKQLT010000226.1 GCA_029567025.1 Candidatus Omnitrophota bacterium
GCTCGCCGTCGCCGCATTCTCGTTGTTCAGCATGGTAGCGGCTGCCGGGGCATCCGAAACGCAGAACAACACTTTGGATATGCCCTTCGTCCGCATTCCGGCGGGCGAGTTCATGATGGGCAACGACGAGTCGCCCGAGTCGCTGGCTGTGGATTATCCGCAATACGACCGCGATCGCTTTGTGAAGCTCAGCGACGAAGCCCCGGTTCATAAGGTGCGCATCACACGCGACTTCCTTTTGGGAAAAACCGATAAGATGCATCCAAAAGATATGTTCCCATTTCAACATTGAAAGGGGCAATCTGATGGGAAATATCTACGATGGGTGTGTTATTTAATTCTTTTAATATAAGAGCTTTAAATATTGCCGGTGAATTATCGGCCAAACCCCAATCGGTAGTTAAGGTAATGATATGATTCATAACAAAATCAGCAAATCTCTATTTCTTTAATATCCATCCGTTTAATTTATTCTCCTTTAAAACTTTTTGGGCTTCGGGTAATTCGTAAGGACCAATACCTATCATCCATAAACCGGATTTTTCTCCTTTTCCTAAGTCAACCGCATTGTCATGTGTTGATTGTAATGTTCGCATAAAATCATTTGCATTTTTTTCATCCTTAAAACTGCCCAAGACAATAAACACATTTCCTTTTGCCGTTGTTTTTTCCTTAATAATAGGAGGAATTTCTTCCTTTTTGGGTTTCTCAATTTTCACTTCTTTTTCTTTTGGTATTTCCATTTCGGCTGTTGTTTTTTCCACCTCAGTAAAAGAATCGGAAATGGTAGTTGTTATTTCATCGTTATAAATCGATTCATCTAGCATATAGCTCACCGTATCAACAATATATACCGGCGGTTCTGTTTTATCATTTTCATAAGTCTTAATCCATTGAAAAATTCGCATAATCAAGATATCTTTTTTAAGATAAAAATCATTGGGATATATTATGGAATAAACACCTACGGCAATTATAAGCAACAACAAGAGAATTAAAAATGAAAAACCAATAATTTGAAATACTGATCTTACTTTTCCTCTTTTCTTTCTTTTC
>JAKQLT010000117.1 GCA_029567025.1 Candidatus Omnitrophota bacterium
TCCTCTACCGAGGTGTTGATATATAGAACCCTATTTTCGTGACACCAGTTAAGCATTTCAACACAATCGATATTCCATGATACGTCGATTATGAGTCCCCCCGGAGACACATGCTCTGAAAGAATCTGAGCGATGTTGATTGGGTTAATTCTTTCTTGGACAAATTTTACACCGCGTTTAATCCAAGGTAAAAGCTCGTCTCTCTTGTCTATAAAATCGATTATTGTGACATTTTTGTGCGGCAGGGAAACTTGCTTAAAGAGAATGGGCAGCAAACACCTGGCAACTGATCCATATCCTATTATCAAAACTTTATTTTTGAATTCAATCATCTCATTGCCCTCCTGGTTATGATTATTGACCATGAAGAAAACGCTGCACACATATATGCAACGTTTCTATAAAGAGAGCAAGATTTTAGGCCACGACCTCCTATTTGTTATCATGATTTTATAAGTTTCCCTCTTTTTATTGCGGCAAAAAATACTTTTTGCGACAAAACTAACATTTTGGTTAATATGGATCAAAGCACCCTTTTAAATACTCTGACATAAACATCCTTTGTCATTATGCTTTGAAATCCGTCATGATCGCTAATATCGGCGATATCTTTTTTATTTAGATAAAGAGAAAAATGTTCCATCAAATACGTTTTAAGATTGCTTCGGTCATCGCACATATAGACTTGTCCGCCTGATTGAATAAACGATTTTACGATTTCCGCCACATCGTATTTTTTGTCACACATATCTTGGTATTTTAAGCCTGAATCAACAAAATAAATTTTAACATTTTTTTGCTCCATAAGATGAAAAGCGGCATAACGTATCGCAACCCAACAAGTTTCCGGGTCGTTGGAAGCGATCACAATGCCCACTTTTTTCATCTTAAAATCAGTCATCGCTTATGACCTAAAATATTAAGAATGCAGCAAGCATCCTCCTGCCAATCGGACAAGCAGGAGGATGCTTGTTAAAGCTATGCTTATTTTTTTCTCTTTTTAGCCTTTTTCTTGTTCGCAACTTTGTCCCCCATCGTTTCTCACCCCCTCCCG
>JAKQLT010000123.1 GCA_029567025.1 Candidatus Omnitrophota bacterium
GAATATTAATCATTAATATTATTTTTTAGATAAGAGGGCATGTGTTTTATTATTTATCGCAATTAAAAGGATTGTTTTCAGGATTTAATCTCTTCCGCTATATTACCTTTCGCGCTGGGATGGCCGGGATTACCACGTTTCTTTTATGCTTATTGTTAGGGCCTTTTTTTATCCGAAAATTGAAAGAGTGGAAAATTAAAGAAATCGCTAAGCGCGAGGACTGCCCTGGTTTAGACAAATTTCAAGAATCAAAAGAAGGCACTCCTACTATGGGCGGTATTTTTATTATTAGTAGCGTTTTGTTATCTGTTTTATTGTGGGCGGATATTTTTAATCCTTATATTATTTTAACATTTTTGACATGCCTTTGGCTCGCGATTTTAGGGTGGGTAGATGATTATTCCAAATTGACACGACGAGGTAAAGGACGGGGGCTTTCCACAAAAACCAAATTATTTTGGGAAATTTTATTAGGGTGCTTTGTGGGATTTTATATTTATCTTAATCCACAGACATCCACACAAATTGATATTCCTTTTTTAAAGAATGTCATTTTTAATTTAGGGATTTTTTATATTCCTTTTGTAGCTCTTGTTGTCATTGGAACGTCAAATGCTGTTAATTTAACGGATGGGCTTGATGGTTTAGCCATTGGCTGTGTTTTGATTGTTAGTATGACATTGGCTGTTTTAAGTTATGTGACAGGGCATGTTCAATTCAGCGAATATCTTCTTTTGCCTTTTATTTCAGGGACGGGAGAATTGACAGTATTTTGTTCTGCTATCGCTGGGGCTAGTTTAGGATTTCTATGGTTTAATTGTTATCCGGCGACAATCTTTATGGGAGATGTCGGCTCTTTGGCATTGGGCGGGACATTAGGCATTATCGCGGTAATGATTAAAAAAGAATTATTATTGATTATTTTAGGAGGTGTTTTTGTCTGGGAATGCGCGTCTGTTATTATTCAAGTCATTTCTTTTAAGACAACAGGAAAGCGTGTTTTTAAAATGTCGCCCTTTCATCATCATTTGCAATTGTCCGATTGGAAAGAATCTAAAATTATTATTCGTTTTTGGATTGTCGCAATTGTTCTCGCCATGGCAACATTAATGACATTAAAGATTCGATGATTGATATTCGTCATAAAAAAATTACGGTATTGGGGGCCCAAAAAAGCGGCTTGGCTTTATTGCGGCTTATTGATCGTTTTCACGGAATCGGAAAATTATCTGATAAAGGAAACAGTTCTTATTTGACGGCTGATATTCGCTCGTGGTTATCAGAAAAAAATATTTTATGGGAAGAAAATGGGCATACGCGTTCTTTTATAGAAGATAGTGATTATGTGCTATTGAGTCCGGGGGTGAGGATTGACAGTGATCCTGTTATTTGGGCGAAAGAGAAAAACATTATTGTTTTAGGAGAAATTGAATTCGCATATCAGTTTTGCTCCAACCCTGTCATTGCAGTAACCGGTAGTAATGGAAAAACGACAACGACGACGTTAATTCATAAGGTTTTAGAAAAGGCAGGACTACGTTCGTGTTTATGCGGCAATATTGGTTTTCCATTTTCTCAAGCGGTCCTTGAAAATAAAGAGACTGATTTCTTTGTTTGTGAAATAAGTTCTTTTCAGCTGGAATCGTTATTTCCGCTAACTAGTGATTATAAGAATAAAGGATTAAAAGGATTTAAGCCTTCTATTGCGGTTTTTGTTAATTTTAATCAGAATCATCTTGATCGTCATAAAGATTTAAATGAATATTTTGAGGCCAAGGCGAAGATTTTTCAAAATCAGGATCAAGATGATTTTTCGGTATTAAACGCGCAGGAAGAACGCATGAAATTATTGTCAAAGAAGATTCTTTCTTGTCCTGTTTTCTTTGATGGGCATGCCACGAATCCTAATCAGGCCGCTGTTATTGCGGTCGCCGATATTTTAAAAATAAAAAGGACTATTTGTGAAAATGTTTTTAAAGAGTTTAAAGGTGTCGAGCACCGCTTAGAATTCATCAGAGAATTTCAAGGCGTTGATTATATTAATGATTCTAAAGCCACAACGGTTGATTCAGGCCGCTGGGCTTTAAAGAGTATGGAGAAACCAGTCGTGATGATTTGTGGTGGGTCGAATAAGAATTTGGATTATGGGGAATTGAAAGATCTTGTGAAAAAAAAAGTTAAGAAAATGATTGTTTTAGGGGAAATCAAAGAATTGTTAGAACAAACTTTTAAAGATGCCACAGAAGTTGAATTGGCGAGTGGCTTTGACGATGCTATTGTGCGCGCTAAAAATACTGCTCGGCCTGGAGATTGTATTTTATTAAGCCCGATGACGGCGAGTTATGATATGTTTAAAAATTTTGAAGAGCGTGGACAAACTTTTAAGAAAATTGTTATGGCCCTAAAATAATAAAAGGTTTTTATGAAAAATCTTCGGACATCTTTAGCGATTATGGTGTTATGTCTCATTAGTTTTGGCATTGTGATGATTTATAGCGCGAGCGGGATTTTTGCGCTTAAAGAATTAAAAGACAGTATGTATTTTCTTAATCGGCATTTGATTTTTCTTTTTATAGGGGGCATTCTGACCATTGTGATGATGTCTTTTGATTATCGTGAATTAAAACGCTGGATTAAGCCATTGTTAATTCTTTCGATTATATTATTAGTTCTTGTTCTTATTCCTGGAATTGGAAAGGCAAGTTCTGGTGCGCGACGTTGGTTTAAAATAGGTTTTTTTAGTTTTCAGCCATCAGAGTTTGTGAAATTAGTTGTTCTGATTTATATGGCTGATTTTCTTTCTCGGAAACAAGCAAAGGTTTCTGATTTATGGCGAGGATTTTTGCCTCCTTTTTTTGTTATGGGTGTGATTTGTCTGTTAGTCGTTAAACAGCCCGACCTCGGCAACGCCGTTCTTATTGCCAGTTCTATTTTTGTGATGCTTTTTATTGCCGGAACAAGAATTTCTTATTTGGGCGCCATTGTTATGATGGCAATTCCAGCGTTATATTTTTTAATTACGAAGGTGGCGTATCGTATGAAAAGAATTATTTCTTTCATCGATCCATGGAAAGATAGTTTAGGTGTCGGGTTTCAGTTAACGCAGTCTCAAATCGCTTTAGGCGCCGGAGGCCTTTGGGGCGTCGGATTAGGTCACAGCACGCAGAAGTTATTTTATTTGCCGGCGGCGCATACAGATTTTATTTTTTCTATCATCGGTGAAGAATTAGGCCTTTTAGGGACATTGATTGTAATCTTTCTTTTTATGGGATTTATTTGGCAAGGGGCGCGTATCGCTAAACGCACCACAGATTCTTTCGGATATTTTTTAGCGACAGGCATTGTTGCCATGTTAGGAATGCAGGCCGTTGTAAATATTGGCGTCAGCATCGGTGCGCTACCGACAAAAGGATTGCCGCTTCCTTTTATTAGTTATGGAGGGTCTGCTCTTATTTTTAATATGATGGCTGTTGGGATATTATTAAATATTTCTCGTATCGAAGATTTAACAAAAGAAAAAAGCGAATAGAGGTTTTTTATGAAAATTGTTATCGCCACGGGAGGAACAGGCGGGCATTTGTTTCCGGCGCTTAAAGTCGCTGAAGAGTTACGATTGAGAGGTGTGGATGTTATTTTTATCGGCGCTTTGGCTATGGGAATTGAAAAAATCAAACAAAGAGGTTTTTCTTATTATCATATTCCTTCGAGAGGTTTTCAAAAAAAGAATATCAAAGATATTTTTTTGGTAGTTGTTTCTATTTTAAAGGCCTTTAAAATCTCTTGGCAGATTTTAAGAAAAATTAATCCTGATAAGGTTTTAGGTTTTGGCGGTTATGCTTCTTTTTCTGTTATGATGGCGGCTTGGTTTTTAAAAATTCCAGGAATGCTTCATGAACAAAACGCGATTCCGGGTCGCGCCAATGAATTATTGTCTTTGTTTGTTAAAAAAACAGCTTTAAGTTTTGAAGACAGTAAAAAATATTTTAATCCTGAAAAAATTGTTATTACAGGGTGCCCGACGCATATTACGCCGCAAGGAGTTCTTAAAGAGGATGCTTATCGTTTTTTTGGGTTTCAAGAACATAAGACGACATTATTTGTTTTTGGAGGAAGCCAGGGGAGTCATCGTATTAATCAGGTTTTTATTGAAGCGCTCATGTTATTAAAACAACAAATGACGATACAAGTTATTCATGTGACTGGTGTAAATGATTTTGATACTATCAAGGCACGATATGCTTCGATTGATATTTCGAAGGCAATTTTTCCTTTTTTAGATCGGATTGATTATGCTTATCGCATTGCGGATCTCGTCGTCGCGCGATCTGGAGCTGCGGCGGTCACGGAAATTTGTTTGTTCGGCTGTCCGTCTCTATTTATTCCTTTTCCTTATGCGATTGGAGATCATCAGAGATATAATGCCGAAATTTTAACTTCACGCCGTTTGGCACATATGATTGAAGAAAAAGATTTGACTGCGTTAAAGCTTCAAGCAACGATTTGTGATATCATCAAACAGAATATTTCACGAGAGGATTTGACTGAAAAATTACAAACGATTGTTTTTTCTGACGCGGAAAAACGCTTGGCGGAAGAGGCCATTAATTTATGACAAGAAAAATATTTTTCTTATTTTTGATGAGTCTAATGCTTTTGATGTTTGTCTCATCGTCTTTTTCGAAAGAATGGACAGAGGAAAAAGAAAAGCATTTTATTTTTTATTATAAGAATGCACCGCAGGAATTTATAAAAGAAGTTAAGCGTGCTTCTGAAGATTATTATGAGGAGATTTGCCGCAATTTAGGGTTTTATCGTTATAAAGGATGGATCGGTAAGGGCCGCGCGAAAATTTATATTTATGATAATATCGATGATTATCGGCAAGCGCCACAAATCGCGTCTTGGTCGCACGGCATGGCCTTTGCGCAGCATAAGATTATTCGCACCTTTCCATCGGCGCATGGATTTTTTGATTCTATTTTACCGCATGAATTAGGGCATATTATTTTACGTGAATTTGTCGGTTTTGACGCGGATCTTCCTTTGTGGTTTGAAGAGGGCGTGGCGATGTATCAGGAAAAGGCAAAACGCTGGGGAGCTCATCAACAAGTTAAAAAATCCTTAGAAGAGAATAGTTTTATCCCTTTATCCGCATTAACGAATTTTAAGATGGATCGAGTCGTTGATGCGACGACGATAGATCTTTTTTATGCGGAATCGGCCAGCATCGTTAATTATTTGATTCGCGAAGGGGGCATAGAAAAATTTAATCGCTTATGTGATGAGCTTAAAGAAGGACGGCCTTTTGAGTGGACGCTAAAATCGGTGTATGTTTCGTTTAAAACTGTCGATGATTTGAATAAATCGTGGGTAAAATATCTTAAGAGTCTATGAGAGAAAATTATCATTTTGTTGGCATTGGCGGTATTGGTATGGGCGCATTAGCGTTATTATTATTAGAAAAAGGCCATTGTGTCAGCGGGTCTGATTTAAGAGAAAACGATTTAACGGTCCAATTAAAACAAAAAGGCGCTCGAATTTTTTTAGGTCACGATGCAAAAAATGTAACGGATGTGGATTTTATTATTTTTTCTTCTGCCGTAAAAGAGGATAATCCGGAAATACAGGAAGCTTTGCGCAGAAATATTCCTATTATTCGACGGGCAGAATTATTGGCTGATTTAATGCGGGAACATCAAGAGATTACGATAGCGGGGGCGCATGGAAAAACAACAACAACCTCGATGATCGCGAATTTATTAAAGGTCGCGCAGTTTGATCCGACTATTGCCATCGGCGGGATGGTCAATCAAACCAAACAAAATGCTTTTTTAGGGCGAGGAAAATATTTTGTTGCGGAAGTTGATGAAAGCGACGGATCCTTTCTTAATTTTGCTCCGGATTATTCGATTATTACGAATATCGATTATGAACATCCGGATTATTATGAAAGTTTGAAATCTGTTTTAGAAGCGTATGAATCTTTTGTGTCTCGGACGAAGCTTCATGGTGTTGTGATTGGTTGCGCTGAAAATCCACATGTCCTTAATCTTTTATTGAAAAATAAAAGAAAATATATGACTTATGGTTTTTCGAAAAAATATGACGTGTCCGCGCGGAATATGCGCTTAGATCATTTTTCTTCACGATTTATTTGTTATCATAAAGAGAATCCTTTGGGAGAAATTATTCTTTCTGTCCCGGGGGAACACAATGTTCTTAATGCCTTGGCGTGCGTTTGTTTAGGGTTAAAATTGGAGATTGATTTTGCAACGATTAAAGAAAGTCTACGAGCATTTCAAGGCGTTCAGCGTCGGTTGGAATTGATTGGTGAAATTAAAGGTGTTCGGATCATGGATGATTATGGTCATCATCCGACAGAAATTTTAGCAACATTAAAAGCGGCAAGCCATTTTGGACAGAAACGTCTTATTGTCACGTTTCAACCGCATCGTTATACAAGATTGGAAAAATTGTTTAATGAATTTACAGAATGTTTTGACCTGTGTGACCATTTGATTATTACAGATATTTACGCGGCCAGTGAAAAGCCGATTGAAGGCATCTCCGGGGAAAAGTTGGCGTTAGCCATACAACAAAAAATGAAAAAACAAGTGTGTTATCTCAAGAAAAATGATATTCTAAAATATTTGTTAGGACTTGTAACTTCCGGCGATTGTTTTTTAACATTAGGGGCTGGAGATATCACGCAAATTTCCAAACAACTTTATCAAGCGTTGAAAGAAAAATTTTAAGGAGAACAGGCGTGGATGTAGAACAATTTGGTCGCATTGGGGTTTTAATGGGCGGATACTCTTCCGAACGAGAGATTTCTTTAAGGTCGGGGCGCGCCATTTATGAAGCGTTAGCCCAAGAGGGATGCCGTGTCGTTGCTGTCGACCTTATTGATCAAGAAAGAGATAAAATAAAAAATACTCTTTGTGAAGCGAAAATGGATTTAGCTTTTATCGCTCTTCATGGTCGTTTGGGAGAAGACGGTGAGATCCAAAAAATTTTAGAAGAAATGGATATTGCTTATGTCGGGTCTGATCCGCAGGCGAGCCGGTTTTCTTTTGACAAAGAAATATCGCAGAAAATTTTTAAAAAGAATCAGCTGAATGTTCCGGATCATCGTGTTATTTCTCAAAAGGAGGATCTTGCCAGAATCGTTTTAGAGTGGAAAATTTTTCCTGTCGTCGTTAAGCCGACGTGCGAAGGGTCAAGTATAGGGGTTTCTTTAGTAGAAACGAAACAAGCCCTTTTACTTGCGATGCAGGCCGCTTTTAAGTACGGTGATAAAATTTTGTTAGAAAAATATATTAAAGGCCGTGAACTGACCGTTGGTATTTTAGATGACTGTGCGCTTCCTGTTATTGAGATTTGCGTTAAACGAACATTTTTTGACTACACGGCAAAATATGAAAAAGGAGAGACACAGTATTTAATCCCAGCGCCGTTGGATGAAAAAATAGCCATAGAGATTCAAACAGCCGCTCTTAAAGCCCATCGCGCTTTGGGATGTGAAGATCTTTCCCGTGTTGATTTTATTTTATCTGAAGAAAATGTCGCTTATATTTTAGAAGTCAATAATATTCCAGGATTTACAGCAACAAGTTTATTGCCGAAGGCCGCTAAACAGCTTGGAATGACTTTTAATCAATTGTGTTTAAAATTAGTTCAATTAGCTTATGGCAAAAAGACGAAAAACAATATCTCTTTCCGCAGTTAAATGGCCGTTGATTATTTTATTGACATTGGCTATTCTTATTGGCTCTATTGTCTATGCTTGTCGTTTTATAGGCGGATGTATTTTAAATGCGGACTATTTCAAGGTCAAAATTATTTCCATCGATCCCGCGCTTCAATCGATTAGCCGTCGCGATCTTAAGTATGTTTTAGGAAATAATATTTTATTTCTTGATCTGAAAGCGATTGAAAAAGATTTGTTGAGGAAATATCCTTTTGTCTCTCAATTAAAAATCGTCAAACATTTTCCTAATCAGATTTCGATTGAGGCCAAACAACGTTTTGCTGTTTTGCAAATTAAAGGGAGCCGTGGCTATTATGTTGTGGATACAAGTGGTGTGGTCATGGCTATAGCGTCAGAGCAAAACCCCGCGTTGCCTGTTGCGTTAGGGCTTGATTATCCCGGACGCTTGGTTTTAGGAAAAACTTTAAGCACGCGAAAAACAGATTGGGCTTTACGTATTGCCGCTGTCTTTTCTATGATTCCCGAGCTTTCTTCTTATCCTCTTGCGTCCGTTGATGTCGGCAATTTGTTTAAAATCGAATTGACTTTAACGAATAATTTGCGAGTTATTATGGATGATGAGCGTGTTGAAGAGCGTTTAACTGTTTTAGGGAAAATGTTATCACGCGGGAATTTAAATTTAAGCCGTATTAAATATATTGACTTACGTTTTAAAGAACCTGTTTTAGGGACAAAATAGGATCGTTATCTCATGAATGAACAATTTTTTTGTGGTTTGGATTTAGGCGCTAGTACACTTAAAGCTGGGATCTTAAAAGTTTCCCATGGAAACCATTTTGATTTGATTGATGCTTATGAAGTGGAAACGGTCGGATTTAAAGAAGGGACGGTTTATGATCTTGGGGAATTTTCCGAGGCTGTTTATCAATCTCTTAATACAATGTTCAAGCGTTCACATGTGGGTCTGCGTGATGTCCAGGTGGGCATAAGCGGAGAATATCTTCAGTCTCGCCTGGCGTCTACGATGATTCCTCTTACTGATAAGGGAAGCAAAGTCATTACAACAAGGGATTTAGATAAGGTTAATAAACATAATCGTTTGTTAAGTCTAAAAATGGATGATGAAATTTTGCATGAAATTTTGCATTATTATCAAGTGAATGATGATAACCCGTCTATTAATCCCTTAGGGCTTTATGGTCGCAAATTAGGAGTGGAGTCGTTACTTATTATGACAGAAGTGAATCGTATTCGTAATTTAACCCGCGCGGTTCATGAAGCGGGTTATGATGTGAATAATATCTTTTTTGATAGTTATGCGGCCGCAAAAGTTGTTTTAACAGAAGA